>JBEKVF010000426.1:0-2872 GCA_049514295.1 Acidimicrobiales bacterium | reverse complement strand
TGACCACACTCCGCACGGTACTGAACGGGTGCTCGCAGCACCCGGGGGACCTGCGCCTATCGTGGCCCATCGGGAGCCCCGGAGCCTCATGGAGGAGGAGCAGGCGATGGCCGAGCTGGAACGGGAGTGCGAGGTGGTGGTGGTCGGTGCCGGCTACTCGGGCCTGGCCGCCGCCCGTCACCTGGCCCGCTCGGGCGAGGACGTCCTGGTGCTCGATGCCCGGCACCGCGTCGGCGGGCGTTCCTTCACCGACGTGACAGAGGCCGGGTTCACCATCGACCGCGGGGGTCAGTGGATCGGCCCCACCCAGGACCATCTCGCCAGGCTGGCCACCGAGCTGGGGGTGGCGACCTTCCCGACCTACACCACCGGGCAGGGGGTCGAGCTGCGCGACGGGACGCGCGACCTCTACGTCGGCCTCATCCCCACCTCGGACCCCCACGGCGCCGCCGATGGCATCGCCGGCATGCTCGACCTCGACCTGGCCGCCTTCGACGTCCCTACCGAGGCCCCGTGGGACGCACCCGACGCCGCCACCCTGGACGCCCAGACGCTCGCCTCCTGGTTCGACACCCACCTGTCCTCGGCGTCGGCCCGAGACATCCTGGAGGTTGCCGTCAAGGCCGTCTTCGGCACCGGTTCGGGCGAGCTGTCGCTCCTCTTCGCGCTCTTCTACCTCCACGCCGGCGGCGGGCTGACCAACCTCGCCCGCAGCACCGGCGGCGCGCAGGAGCGTCGCTTTGCCGGCGGTTCCCAGCAGTTGGCGCGCGGCATGGCCGACGAACTGGGGGACCGGGTGATCCTCGGCGCCCCTGTCGAGACGGTGGCCCACGGCCCCGACGAGGTGGTCGTGGGGGCCCGTCTCGTCCGCCCGGACGCCGACCCGGCCGACCCCTCGGCCGAGCACAGGTCACTGCGGGTGCGCGCCCGGCGCGCCATCCTGGCCATGTCGCCCGTTCTGTGCGGGCGCCTCGCCTACACGCCCGCGCTCCCCGGGCGCCGGGACCAGCTCTGCCAGCGCATGCCCATGGGCGCCGTCACCAAGATCCACGTGATCTACGACGGCCCCTTCTGGCGCGACGACGGCCTCAACGGCCAGATCGTCGCCCCTCGGAGCGCCATGGGCGCCACGTTCGACAACTCGCCCGAGGACGCCTCCCACGGCGAGATCGTCGGGTTCATCGTTGGAGATGACTGCCGCCGCCTGGAGAGCGCCGGGCCCGAGGTGCGCCGGGAGCTCATGCTGGCCGATCTGGAGCTCGCCTTCGGCCCCCGGGCGCGCACGCCGATCGAGGTCGTCGAGCAGCACTGGCCGGCCGAGCCGTTCACCCGCGGCGGACCCGTCGCCGTCAGCTCCCCGGGGGCCCTGACCGCACTGGGGCCGGCATTGCGCGATCCCGTCGGACCGCTGCACTGGGCCGGGACGGAGACGGCGACGGAATGGTGTGGCTATCTCGACGGCGCGCTCTCCTCGGGTCTCCGCGCCGCCGAAGAGGTGCTGCGCGCGCTGAAGGGAGAGCCCGTTGGCCTCGACTGAGGAGCTGCTCGAGGCGTACGCCGAGTGGCGCACCCGCAGCAATGCGAACCCCCGCCTCACCAAGATGCTGAAGGGCTGGGACCGCGTCATCCACTTCACCACGACGGACACCGGTCAGGGCTACACCATGCGCGTCGAGGGCCAGCAGCTGTCCGAGCTCGCGGTGGACCACGAGGCGCAGCCCGACGTGGTGGTGACGGGCAGCAGCGAGGACTTCTGCGACATGTACTGGGGCGACCTCAACCCGTCGGAGAAGTACATGTCCGGCGAGATCACGTTGGCGGGCTCGCAGCAGGACGTCATGCGGATCGACGCCATCTCCATGGTGGCCTTCCTCGATACCTGAGCCGCCCGCCCGCCATGACCGACGCCACCCTCGCGTCCCGCGCCTCGCTGCGCCGTGCGCTGGGCCTGCGCACCGTCGTCACCACCTCGACCGGCCTGGCCTTCGCCGCCCTGGAGTATCTGGCCGCGGCGGGTCTGGTGGCCTATGTGTCGGGCGACTCCGCCTACATCCCCATCATCGTCGCCGGAGTCCTCGCGCTCACGGCCTACGGCTTCTTCGGCGAGCTCAACGGGATGTTCCCCACGGCGGCGGCCATCCGCCTCTACATGAAGCGGTCCATGGACGACCGCGCCGCGCTGATCATCACCTTCACCTACATGACGACGATCGTGCTCGTCATCGCCTCCGACGCCTTCATCGTCGGCAGCGCGCTGGCGCACGCATTCGGCGAGCCGGCCTGGGTGGCCTCCCTCTGGATCATCGGCCTCCTGACGGTGGCGATCGGCACCAACCTGCGCGGCATCAGCGTGGCCGGCCTGCTGCAGGACGTCGCCACCTCCGTCGTCGTCCTGGCCACGCTCGTCATCGGCGTCCTGGCGCTCGTGCGCAGCGGCCACGGGCTGCACACGCCCTTCCAGCCGCTCCACGGGCACAGCCCCGGTGACCTCTTCGAGGCGGTCGCTCTTGGCGTCTTCCTCTACAGCGCGTTCGAGTGGGTGACGACGAGCGCCGAGGAGGTGCGCAAGCCGGAGTCGATCCACCGCGGCATGCTCATCGCCATCGGCATCCTGTGCGTCGTGTGCTCGGTGGCGACCGTCGCCATGAGCCATACCCTGACCCATAACGAGCTCACGTCCGCCTACCCCCAGCTCTACCTCGGCATCGCCGCCATCGGGCACTCCGGGCTGTGGGTGATGGCCGGTGTCACCGCCGTGACCGCGCTCGACACGTTCAACGGCGGCTTCATCACGGCCTCGCGGTTCATCTACGGGACCGCCCGCGAGGGCTCGCTGCCCCGGCAACTGGCCCATCTCAACGACCGCGCCGTG
>JBEKVF010000425.1:0-2883 GCA_049514295.1 Acidimicrobiales bacterium | reverse complement strand
CCGGCAGCCGGTCGTAAGTCTCATCGGGCCGACGAGGTTCAAGGTGAGGGCGGTGGCGAACGTGTCGGGCTCCCACTCGTCCCGACCCCCCGGAAGGTTGGCGCCGGCGTTGTTCACGAGCACGTCCAGCGTGTAGATCGTGGCCAGCAGCGCGTCGATCGAGGCCGTATCGGTCATCTCGACCTGGTGGTAGGAGAACCGGCCCAGATCGGTGTCGTAGTCGTCGGGTGAGCCTCGGGTGCCCGTGACGGTGATTGCCGCCCCGGCGGCGGCGAACGCCGTGGCGATCGCGTGGCCGATCCCGCTGGTCCCCCCCGTCACCAGGACGGCGGCGCCGGAGAAGTCGAACGTGATCTGGTTGGTCACGCTCCCTCCAGCTGCTCGAGCGACCGGTTGAGCCAGGCCCGCTCCCAGAAGTTCGCGCTCTCGTCGAGGAGGGCGCGAGCGGCGGCCGCGGCGACAGCGCTGGCGTCGGCGTGGCCGGGCTCGGCCGCCAGGACGATGTCCGTGAGGTGCAGGGCGGCCACCGCCTCGCCGGCGTCGAGTCTCGCCCGAGCGGCGGCGATCAGGGCGTCCGCACCGGCGGCGGCCACGAGGTCGGGCGCGACCGCTGCCGGTGGCACGTCGTAGAGCTCAGTGGTGGATCTGTGGTGGAACCAACCGCTGTAGTTCTCCCAGATGGCGCGCACGTTCCAGCTCGTCTTGCCGTAGCCCTCACCGACGTCGAAGTGCTCGGGCACCGTGATCTCGCGCATCAGGGTGTGCACGTCGGTGCCGTCGTTCATGCCTTCGACCGTGCGGTCGTGCACCCACTGCATCACGTCGCGCATCGCCTCGACCTCGGCGGCGATCCGGCCGGCACCCCCTATAGGGTCGAAGTGGCCGGTGATCAACCGCTCGGGCGCCAGAGCGAGCACCATGTCGAGGGAGGTGATGTAGGTGAGCGCATCGCGGTAGCGGTCGCCTCGCATGGTGACCAGGTTGGGCACGTGTCCGAAAAGCGCGCCGAAGAGGTTGCCGGTGAACGCCGTGCCCGAGTCGGGGAGCCAGATGACGAGCGAGTCGGTGGTCTCACCACCCGGCGTCGAGAGCAGCACGAAGTCGCGGCCGCCGATGGTCAGCTCCAGCCGGTGCTCGAATGTGATCGTCGGTTCCGGCCGGGCCTGCGCCGTGGCGCCCGCGCCGAGCTTCCTGGCGTGCGCCGTGGCAGCGAGGATGGCGTGCATCCACGCGAAGGCGGCGTTGCGCACCCGGAACGTCTCGAGTCGCTCGTTGTCCGCCCGCCACGTCTCGAAGTTGGCCTGGGCGATCACCTCGCTGCCTTCGTCGCGCACGCTGTCGACCCCGCCGACGTGGTCGTAGTGGCCCTGGGTCAGCACCACAGCCCGGGTCTGAGAGGCATCGACCGAATCGAAGGCCTGCCGGTGGAGGGGGCCTTCGAAACCCATGCCCGTGTTGACGATGATCCGGCCGTCGTCGGTCTGGAGGAGATAGCTGTTCGACAGCCCGGGTGACATGAAGATGCCGTCGCCCAGGTCGACTGCAGGCGCGCCCGTCGCGGCCGCGATGGCATCGGCTCCGGGCCGTTCACGGTGGATCCCGGGCATCGTCAGTGCACCTCCGTGCGGATCTGGGGAAACGCCTCGTAGTAGAAGGCGAAGCGTTCTTGGAGTTCGGCGGGCTCGAGACCGAAGTCGCCCCGCAGGTCGTACATCACCCTTCCCTCCCTGCCTCGTGGGTTGCCAGCAAGGTACGCCGTGAGCTCGGACGTCGCCTGGTCGGTGACCTCCATGCCCGCCACGCCGAGAATCCTGGTGGCCATGGCCAGGTCGTCAGCCATGAACTCCGAGAACTCGACGTCCACCCGGCGCTCCGCAGGGATGAGGTGGGCGTCCCGGACCGCCGCCCGCAGAAGACGCTCGACGCGATCGACCCAGTATGCGGCGAGATCGTCGGCCTCAATCCGGACGCGCCGCACCCGGTCGCCGTACGCCAGCATCGTCAGCGCGGACTGCAGCACGGCGACCGGATCGCGCAGAGTGAAGGCGATGGTCGCGTCGGGGAAGGTCTGGAGCAGCGGGCCCAGCTGCTCGAGGTGCTGCGGGGTCTTCAGGACCCATCGGTTCGGGCCGCGCAGATAGCTGAGCACCTGGAGCTCCCTGCGGAGGAACGCGTAGTGCACCCGCTGACCGAGGGCGAGGTAGTGGTCACGCCATGCCGGCACCCGGGCGTGCCATTCGAGTGTGTAGGAGCACAGATCGAGGTCCACCAGCTCGCAGTCTTCTTCGATGCTCCAGGGCGGCCGGTCGTGCATGAGGGCGACGAGTGGTGCGATCGACCCCATCATCTTGTGGGCCGCCAGGCATCGCTGGTAGCGGGGGTCGACGCCGTCGCGGCCAGGGCCGTCGCCGATGACCGGGGTGGGCTCTATGACCTCCCACCACGGCATGGAGCGGAAGCGGGAGTCGGCCGCAAGCAGGTTCACCAGGTGCGTCGTGCCCGATCGCGGCAGCCCGACGACGATGATCGGCGGCTCGAGCCGGACCTCGAGGGCTTCTGGATGACGCCGCACGAAGTCCTCGAATCGCAGCCGTGCCTTCAGCAGCCCGACGAGCCGTTCACGCACGATGTAGCGGCCGAGCCCGGATAGTCCCTGGTCGGACTCGACGGCGGCGAGCTGCGCGGCGAGCCGGTCGAGCAGGGTGTCGTCACCGAACGCGCACATCCCTGTCGCATTCCGCGCGGTGGCGACGATGTCGTCGGGATCGAGGTCCACCTTCATCCCGAGGGCGAATTCGTAGAAGGCTTGTTCGTCGGCATTTCGCTGCGGCTCGCGCAGGTCTTCGATCCGCACTTCTCTCATGATCGACCCCGCGCCACTCG
>JBEKVF010000424.1:0-2884 GCA_049514295.1 Acidimicrobiales bacterium | reverse complement strand
AACTCTGGTCGTTTGTGAGTCACGGAAGCCCGGGGTGGGGGCCGGGACGCTGAGGTCCCCCCTGACCCCTCCGCCCGGCCCCCACCCCTCTTCTGATCGAAGCGGTCGTGGGCGCCGACATCTACTGCGGAGTTCCCGCTGGGTCCCGGCACGGCCAGACCAGAGGGCAGAGGCCCTTGAAGCGATGCTCCCGAAGAGTCGCTGCGACGTGGTCGTCCACGCGGAATGATTCTTGGACCCGATCCCTCCACCCCTCGGCCAACCCCTGTTTTGCCGGCAGGCAACCGACGAGGAGGGGGCCGGGACGTGGAGATCCCCTCTGACCCCTCCGCCCGGTCCCCCTCCTCTTTTGGCCCACCGAACCGGCATCGGGGCGCCGAGATCAGGAGACATGTTCCGAGGCATCGCGCACGTCAGCCTTTAGTCTGCCGGCATGTCACGAAAGCCGGTCATCACGTACCGACGTGACTATGAGTTCCCCGACCCCCCTTCGGACTTGTGGGACGCGATCGGGGAGGTCGACCAGTTCGAAGATTGGTGGTCCTGGCTCGAGGAGTTCCGACTCGAAGGGGACACGCTGCAGAAGGGATCCGTACTCCACGGTGTCGTTGCCCCGCCCCTGCCGTACCGGATGCGCATTCAAGTCGAGGTGACCGAATGCCGGGCACCGCGACGAATGGAGGCCCTGATCCACGGCGACCTCGAGGGGGAGGCGAGCCTCGACATACGTCCCCTGGGAACCGGCTCAAGCGTCGAGGTGGCATGGACCGTCGAGATGATGCAGCGCCCGATGCGCCTGGCCGATCGGATGGCCCACCCGCTCTTGCAGTGGGGTCATGACCGGGTGGTCGAGATCACGGTCGCGGGTTTCCGCAAGAGGCTCGGTTCCGCGTAGGACGTTCAGGTCAGGCGGGCGACGGCAACTCCTGCCGCGAGCAGCACGATGGCCCACGACATGGCGTGCAGGGCTCCTTCGAGGGGCGCAAGGAGCGTTCCCTGGTCGATGACGATGGACTCGCCGTCACAAAGGCTCGCTCGGCCTTCGACGTCGCTGACACGGCGACGGATGAGACGCGCCGGAGTGCTGAGGCGGCGTTGCGCAAGTGACAGGGCACACGCTCCCGCCGCAGCCAGCACCGGGGCAACTGCCAAGCGCCCGGTTTGGGCAACGTAGGCGACCAACACCGGGAAGGAACCCCAGGCAAGGGCGAACCCGATGTCCGTGTGGACGAACCCCCCGAACAGCTCCAGGTTGTATGCGAGGACCAGGAGTGGGCCGAGCACCAGGAACGGGATCAGGGCCCATCCGACGCGCGACAGTCCGAGGATCCCGAGGGCAACGGCACCGGCCAGCCCCAGCACTGTGACCGCGACCAGTGCCGGGGTGGGGATCTGGGTGCCGAGGGGGCGTCCGTGGAGTTCGTCGAGGGCGTGAGCAGCGAGCCCCACGGCAAACAGGAACGCAAGCAGCGTGCCTATCAGCCGGGACACGCTGATCTGTGGCGCCAGGCAGGCACCGATAACCACGTAGGACAGGTGCCATGCCGTGTAGGGGGGGTGCAGGAGCGTCCACCAGTCCCGCCATCCCCCCGGCCGGGCAGCGTAGAAGGCGGGTCGTTTCTCCGCTCCCGGCTGCAGTGGCGGCGTCGAGGAGTCCGTCACATCACGTTCTGCGCGATCGGCCTGTGACGCGGGTTCGTCAATCATCGATGCGGGTTCCCCACATGACCAGACCACCACCGAGACTCATGACACGCACCCCGACATTCTCGAAGCCAGCCTGACGCCACGCTTCCTCGGTCCATGACAAGGAGTACTTCCGGTAGTGACCCGAGATGTTGGGCCCAAGGAATCGACCCACCCGGAACCATTCTCTTCCACCGGTGAGCAAACCGCCGACCGGGAGGAGCAGTCGTGTGTACAGCCACCACATCACGCGCCAGAAGCGATTCGGCGGAAGGAAAAACTCGAGGCTGGCGACCGTGCCTCCCGGCTTGACGACCCGAGCAAGCTCGCGAAGGGTCGCTTGCGGATCATCGACGTAGCGCAGCAGGTAGGTGAAGGTCAGAGCGTCGAAGGTGCGGTCGGGAAACGGCAACTGCTCGGCTCGGCCGGCAACCAACTGGATCCGGTTGCTCAGACCGGCAGTCGAGACGTTCTCACTGCCCTGGGCCAGCATCTGCATGGTGAGGTCGAGACCCACCACGTCGGCCGGCGTTCGGCCGGCCAGCTGGATCGCCACGCCCGCCGTACCGGACGCGACATCGAGCATGGTCTGCGGCGACGCCGGCACGATGTGATCGATCATGGCTCGGCGCCACCGGCCGTTCTGGCCCATGGAGAGGACCTCGGCCAGACGGTCGTAGCGCCGGGGGAGGGGAGTGAAGAGCTGCTGTGCGAATCGGTTCCGGTCGCCGGCGACGTACGGGAGCATGGCTCCTCCTCGGGTGAGAAGATCTCACTGTAGATCGGTGCGGTGAGAGAAGGACGGTGTGAGCCCGGCGCGCTATGACGTCATCGTTGTGGGCGGTGGTCCGGCCGGCAGCATCGCCGCCCTCGTCCTGGCTCGTGGGGGAGCCAGGGTTGCGCTGGTCGACAAGGCGGCATTCCCTCGGGACAAGGCATGTGGCGACATCGTCGGACCCCGGGGCCTCCAGGTGCTCGCCGATCTCGGACTAGCAGCCCCCGAGGGGCGCCAGGTCGGTGAAATCGATGTCGTCGGACCGCGTGGGCGTCGTGTGCGGCTGCCCTGTGGTGAGGGCCTGACATACCCGGGGCATGGGACGGCCGTCACGCGGACGGTGTTCGACGCGAGCTTGCACTCCGCTGCAGTCGAGGCAGGGGTCATTCCCGTGCATGCGAGAGCCGATGAGCCCCTCGGGGA
>JBEKVF010000423.1:0-2892 GCA_049514295.1 Acidimicrobiales bacterium | reverse complement strand
TTCCCCACTCTTATTGGAACGGTCCCGGCTGAAACAGAGTCGGAAGTCAGTGGCCTTGGCCCGAACGCCCGTTTGCGATCCGAACGCCATTCTCGGCGGAGCCCTCAGTTTACCCCTGCGGGGTGAAACGAACACTCAGAAAGACGGTTGCGAAGAGGGTGCAGTGATGGCCCGGCCCGAACGGCGCCGGCATCGCCCGCGCTAGCCTCGCCCCAGGCCTTGCACCTTCACCCATCTCCTCCTGCCGCGATGACGACCGCACCCGACCTCGGTATCCATGCGGTGACGCGTTCGTGACCTCGCCGCTCGAGCCGGCGACCATGGTGGTCGACACCGTCGGCCTCGAATCCCTCGTCGCCGAGCTCGTCGCCGAGGAGTTCTACGGCTTCGACACCGAGTTCCACACGGAGCGGACCTACGTCCCCGACCTGGCGCTCATCCAGATCGCCTGGGCCGGCAAGGTGGCGCTCGTCGACCCGCTCGCGGTCGACCCGGCTCCCCTGGCCGAGGTCTTCGGGGGGCCGGGCACCGCCGTGGTGCATGCGGCCTCGCAGGACCTCGATGTGCTGATGGCCGCCTGCGGCACCGTCCCCGCCAGCGTGTTCGACACCCAGATCGTGGCCGGGTTCCTTGGGATGTCCTCACCCTCACTGTCCCGACTCGTCGATCAGATGCTGGGGGTCTCCCTGCCCAAGGCCGACCGGCTCTCGGACTGGCTGGAACGACCGATTTCGGACCGCCAGGTCTCCTACGCCGTCAACGATGTCGCCTACCTGCTGGAGCTGCGGGTCGTACTGACCGAACGGCTCCGTGCCCTGGGTCGGCTCGAGTGGGCCCTCGACGAGTGCGACCAGGTCCTCGGCGACCGCGTCCCCGCCCGCGTCCCCGAGGAGGCCTGGTGGAAGCTCGGGGACATACGGAGCATGTCGCGCCGCAGCCGCGGCGTCGCCCAGGAGGTGGCGGCCTGGCGGGAGCGCACCGCGGCGGAGACGAACCGCCCCCGGCGCATGATCCTCTCGGACCTCGGATTGCTGGCCATGTCGCAACGGCCTCCCCGCAACGGGGAGGAGCTCCGCCGCACCCGGGGGGTCGACGGCCGGCACCTGGCCCAGGGTCGAGCCGCCGAGATCCTCAAGGCCGTCAACCGCGGCCTCGACCTGGCGCCGGAGCACATCCGGATGCCCTCCGAGGGGCGGGACGCGGTGGCACCGGCCGCCGCGGTCGCCGTCTGTTCGGGGGTGGTGCGCCAGATCGCGGACGACCTCGACTTCGACCAGGGGCTCCTCGCCACCCGGGCGGACATCGCGCAGCTCTTCTCCGGCGAGCCCAGCCGGCTCGACACGGGCTGGCGGCGCTCCATCGTGGGCGACCCGCTGCGCCGCCTCATCGACGGGGACGTCGCCGCCGCCTTCGACCGGCGCGGCCATCTCGTCATCGAGGAACGGTCACGACGGCCGGTCCCCCCACCCGGCGGCGGGACCTCCCCCGACCGCTAGCCGACCGACCGCTCGCGTCCCGCCCAGTAGGGCTGGCGGAGCTTGTACTTCTGCAGCTTCCCCGTCGCCGTGCGGTCGAGCGCGTCGCGCAACTCCACGCTGGTCGGCGCCTTGAAGTGGGCCAACCGGTCGCGGCAGTGCGTGATCAGCTCGGCCTCGGTGACCGTCTCGCCGTCGCGCACGACCACGAGCGCCTTGATCGTCTCGCCCCACTTCTCGTCCGGCACTCCGATCACCGCCACCTCGGCCACCGCGCTGTGCTGGTAGAGGCAGTCCTCGACCTCGATGGAGGAGACGTTCTCCCCGCCGGTGATGATGACGTCCTTCTTGCGGTCCGAGATCACCAGGTAGGCCCCGTCGAGGTAGCCGCCGTCCCCGGTGTGGAACCACCCACCCTCGAGCGCCCTGGCCGACTCGTCGGGCTGCTCCCAGTAGCCCGCGAACACGTGGTTCGCCCGCGCCAGCACCTCGCCCTCGGCGTCCGTCTCGATCTGCACTCCCATGGCCGGAACGCCGGCGCGGCTGAGCAGCAGCGAGCGCGAGGGAGTATCGAGGTCGTCCCACTCCGAGGGCGCCCGGTTGATGGTGAGCAGCGGCGCCGTCTCGGTCAGCCCGTAGATCTGCATGAACTCCCACCCGAGCTCGGCCTCCACCCGCTCGATCGTCTTGGAGGGCGGCGGGGCACCGGCCACGACGATGCGTACCGTGCCCCGTCCGGGCACGGTACGTCCCTCGCTCACGCGCGCCTCGGCCGCGCCGAGGATGGCCGCCACGACGGCCGGCGCGCCGCACAGGAGGGTGACGCCGTGGCGCTCGATGCGCGACAGGATCTCCTCGCCGTCGACCTTGCGCAGCGCGACGTGCGCGCCGCCCATGCCGGTCACCGCGTACGGCATGCCCCAGCCGTTGCAGTGGAACATCGGCAGGGTGTGAAGGAGGACGTCGCGGTCGCTCACGCCGGTGTGCCACCCGAACATGGCCGCGTTCAGCCAGCAGTTCCGGTGCGTGAGCTGGACGCCCTTCGGACGCGCCGTGGTGCCCGACGTGTAGTTGACCGAGCACGTGGCGTTCTCGTCGGGCTCCCACGGACGGGGTACCGCGCCAGACGGCGCTGGCGCGAACAGCCCCTCGTCGTCAGACCCGTCCAGGCAGAACCGGTGGCTCACCTTGATACCGTCCACCTCGTCGGCCACATCGGGGTCGTACAGGAGGACCGACGCCCCGGAGTGCTCGACGACGTAACCGATCTCGTCAGTGGTGAGACGGAAGTTGATCGGGACCAGAATGCGGCCGAAGCCGCTGACGCCGAAGAACGAGGTGAGGAAGCGGCCCGAGTTCGGGCTGACGATGGCCACCCGCTCCCCGTGACCGACCCCGAGGTCGTCGAGGGCCAGGG
>JBEKVF010000422.1:0-2893 GCA_049514295.1 Acidimicrobiales bacterium | reverse complement strand
CCCGCCGGGGGGAGCTCCGTCCGACCGCGGGCGGGGCGGCGGCAGTGGATGGCGTAGCTCTTCCCCTCCTCGGTGCGCGAGTAGTACCACCACGGCCCCCGCCGGGCCGGCACCGACATGTCGGTCTCCTTGATCCTGGCCTTCATCTCCTCGAAGAGGGCGTCACGCAGCCCGCCGAACGGTGCCGTCTCCTGGTCCGTGTAGGCGTTCTCCGCCTGGAGGTAGGCCAGGACCTCGGGATCGTCGCGGTCGCGCAGCCAGAACCAGGGGTCCTCACGGTCGTCGCCGTGGGCCGAGACGACGTGGTGGCGCCGGGGGGCACTGGGCGGGCTGGCCATCAACGCAGAGCCTGCCACGGCTGGCGACACGGCGGTGGACCCGCATGGACGTTTCGGCTGGCCCGGGCAGTTGTTACTATCTACGTAGGGGAAATTCCCCTTCCTCCAACTTCAGGAGCCACATGGCCACTACGGACCTCGACCTCGGTCGCTACCAGCTCGGATGGAGCGACGCCGAGGACTACGTCTTCAAGCCCAAGAAGGGGCTGAACGAGTCCATCGTGCGCGAGATGTCGGAGATGAAGGGCGAGCCGGACTGGATGCGGGACTTCCGCCTGCGCTCGCTGAAGCACTTCGAGCGCAAGCCCATGGCGCCCTGGTTCGCCGAGCGCATGCCGAAGCTCGACTTCGACGACATCTACTACTACATCAAGCCGACCGGCGGGCAGGTGGACAAGTGGGAGGACCTGCCAGATGCCATCAAGAACACGTACGAGAAGCTGGGTATCCCCGAGGCGGAGCGCAAGTACCTCTCGGGCGTCACGGCGCAGTACGAGTCCGAGGTCGTCTTCCACCGCAACCGCGAGGACCTCGAGGCCCAAGGTGTCTTCTTCTGTGACATGGACACGGCCGTGCGCGACTACCCCGAGCTCGTGCGCAAGTGGTTCGGCAAGATCATCCCGCCGAACGACAACAAGTTCGCCGCCCTGAACTCGGCCGTGTGGTCGGGCGGGTCGTTCATCTACGTGCCGCCCGGCGTGAAGGTGGACATGCCGCTGCAGGCCTACTTCCGGATCAACGCGGAGAACATGGGCCAGTTCGAGCGGACGCTCATCATCGCCGACGAGGGTTCGCAGGTGCACTACATCGAGGGCTGCTCGGCCCCGGTGTACTCCACCGACTCGCTGCATTCGGCCGTGGTCGAGCTGGTGGCCCTGCCCGGGTCGCGCATCACCTACACCACCATCCAGAACTGGTCGACCAACGTCTACAACCTGGTGACCAAGCGGGCCCGCGCCGAGGCCGAGGCCCACGTGGAGTGGATCGACGGCAACATCGGCTCGCGCCTGACCATGAAGTACCCCTCGGTGTACCTCATGGGGCCCAAGGCGAGCGGCGAGGTCCTCTCGGTGGCCTACGCCGGCGCAGGCCAGCACCAGGACGCCGGCGCCAAGATGTTCCACATCGCCCCGGAGACCACGTCGACCATCGTCTCGAAGTCGATCTCCAAGGACGGCGGCGTCACCACCTACCGCGGCAAGGTGCACGTGGACCCCGAGGCGTACGGCGCCAAGTCGTTCGTGCGCTGCGACGCCCTGCTCCTCGACGACGAGTCGACCTCCGAGACCAAGCCCTACATGGAGGTCGGCGAGCGCAGCGCACGCATCGGCCACGAGGCCACCGTCTCGAAGGTGGGCGACGACCAGCTCTTCTACCTGATGAGTCGGGGGCTGTCCGAGCAGCAGGCAATGAGCATGATCGTGAACGGCTTCATCGAGCCCGTCACCCGCACGCTCCCGATGGAGTACGCGGTGGAGTGGAGCCGCCTCATCGAGCTGCAGATGGAAGGCTCGGTCGGCTGACGACCCGCAACCCCGCCTGCAGCGTGGCACCATAGAACCGTGCCGATGCGCGAGGAGTGCACCCACTTCCAGAGCCGGACCTACGCGTCGGGCGAGGCGGCGCGCTTCTGCGTGCTCGACCTCGCACCCGAGGCCCCGTGGCGCTGCCCGGAGAACTGCCCGTCGTACCACCGACGCCTGGCCGACGTGGGCTGGGTGCACGGCAGCCTGGTGGAGCCCGCGATCGAGGACGAGCCGGGGGGCGGTGGGCCCGAGGTGGCCGAGCTCCTCGGATCGGCCGAGGACATCGTCAACGAGGTCGCGCCTGACGTGCTCGAGGAGGTACGGGCCGAGGACGCCAGGCGGGAGCGTTCCGCCAACCGCTGGTGGCGCCGGAAACGCTGACCGGCTCCCGGCGCTCTCCTCAGCGCCCGCTGAACTTGGGCGTGCGCTTCTCCATGAAGGCGGTGACCGCCTCGGTGAGGTCGTCGGAGGCCAGCATCCCCGCGTTCCAGGTGGCGACGTAGTCCAGCCCCTCGGCCACCGTCCGCCCCTCGTTGGCCGCCAGGACGGCCTTGGTACCTTGCACCGCGATGGGGGAGTTGGAGGCGATCTCCGCCGCCAGGGAGCCGGCCGCCTTGAGCACACCCTCGACGTCGGCCGCCACGTCGTTGACCAGGCCGATCTCCTTGGCCCGCTCTGCGCTGATGTCCTTCCCGGTGAAGGCCAGCTCGGCCACGTGGCCGGCGCTGATGATCGCCGGCAGCCGCTGCAGGCTGCCGAGGTCGGCGACGATCGCCATCTTGGCCTCGCGGACCGAGAAGACGGCGTCGGCGGAGGCGAGGCGGATGTCGCAGGCGGCGATGAGGTCCACGCCGCCACCGATGCAGTAGCCGTGGACGGCGGCGATCACGGGCTTGGGGCAGCGCGCCACCGCGGTGATGGAGTCCTGCAGCCGGAGCACCTCGGTGCGGGCGCCACGCGCCCGGGCGGCCATGGAGGCGGCCGACGTGCTCCCGCCCGCCGCAGCGGAAGTGTCGCCGCCGCCGCCCG
>JBEKVF010000421.1:0-2895 GCA_049514295.1 Acidimicrobiales bacterium | reverse complement strand
ACGTCGTGCGGTGCGCGGTCGATGCTGCCAGCCGGTGGCAGCAGTCGCCGCTGGGCCGGCGCACCGACACGCTGTTCCGCCTGAGAGAGCTCATCGTGGCTCACCGCGAGGAGTTGGCGGCGCTCGTCAGCCAGGAGCACGGGAAGGTCGTGACGGATGCGGCCGGCGAAGTGGCGCGCGGGCTCGAGTGCGTCGAGTTCGCCTGCGGAGTTCCCCAAATGCTCAAGGGCTCCCACAGCTCAGAGGTGTCGACGGGGGTCGACGTCCATACGGTCCTCCATCCGGTCGGTGTGGTCGCCGGCATCACGCCGTTCAACTTCCCCGTGATGGTGCCCTTGTGGATGATGGCCAACGCCCTTGCGTGCGGTAATGCGTTCATACTGAAGCCCTCCGAGAAGGATCCCTCTCCCTCCATGTTGCTGGCCGAGTTGGTGCAGGAGGCCGGGTTCCCGGACGGGGTCTTCAACGTGTTGCACGGCGACGTGGAGGCGGTGGACGCGCTGCTGGGCCACCCCGGTGTCGACGCGGTGTCATTCGTCGGCAGCACGCCGGTGGCACGTCACGTCTACGAGACCGGCACCCGCAACGGGAAGCGGGTCCAGGCGCTGGGAGGTGCCAAGAACCACATGGTCGTCATGCCCGACGCCGACGTGGATGCCGCCGCCGACGCCGCGGTATCGGCGGCCTACGGATCGGCGGGGGAGCGATGCATGGCGATCTCGGTCGTCGTCGCGGTCGGATCCGTTGCAGACCCGCTCGTCGAGGCGATCTCGTCCAGGATCGGGGATGTCGTCGTCGGCCCCGGGAACGACCCCGCCTCGATGATGGGACCACTCGTGACGGCCGAGCACCGTGATCGGGTCACGTCCTACGTCCACGGTGCTGCAGAAGAAGGCGCGCGCGTCGTCGTCGACGGGTCCTCGCAGAGTTGGAGCCAGGGCTTCTTCACCGGCTGCTCCCTTATCGACGAGGTCAAGCCGGGCATGCGGCTCTACGACGACGAGATCTTCGGCCCGGTCTTGGGCGTCGTGCGGATGCCCACCTTCGACGATGCCGTGGCGCTCGTGAACGCCAACCCGTACGGCAACGGTGTCGCGCTCTTCACCCGTGACGGTGGGACCGCCCGGCGGTTCGAACGTGAGATCACCGTCGGTATGGTGGGCATCAATGTCCCGATCCCGGTGCCGGTGGCCTTCTACTCCTTCGGCGGCTGGAAGGCATCGCTGTTCGGCGACTCGCCGATCTACGGGCCGGAGGGCGTCCGGTTCTACACGCGACCGAAGGTGGTCACCTCGCGTTGGCCGGAGCCGACCGAGAGCGCGATCGACCTCGGCTTTCCCTCAACCCGCTAGCCGGAGCCCCCTCAGGACGTGAGGACGGGGAGCCTCTCCCAGCCTCGGACGGTGGAGGTGCGCGCCTGCACCGCGTTCTCGTAGTCGACCTGCCAATCGGGGAACCGGTTCAGGACCTCGTCGAGAGCCACACGACCCTCGAGCCGGGCCAAGGCGGCGCCGAGGCACAGGTGGATGCCGAAGCCGAAACTCAGGTGCCGGCCGATCTCGCGATGGATGTCGAACCGGTCTGCATGGGGAAACCGTCGCTCGTCGCGATTCCCCGAGCCGTTCAGCAACACCATGACGCTGCCCTCCGCGATCGTCCGGCCGTAGTGCTCTGTGTCACGAGCGACATAGCGAGCTTGCACCGGCGACGGTGCCTCGTAGCGCAGCGTCTCCTCAATGGCATTGGGGATGAGCGATCGGTCCGCCACGATCTCCCGGCGCTGGTCCGGGTGCTCACCGAGGATCTTGCCGGTCCATCCGATGAGCCGCGTCGTGGTCTCGTTCCCCGCCCCGGCCAGCAGGATGACGAAGTTGAGCAACTCATCTCGACCGAGCTTGCGCCGCGTGCCGGTCTCGTCCTCGAACTCGGTGTTCAAGAGCTGGGTCATGAGGTCGTCCGACGGGTGCGTGGCCCGCCAGTCGATGTACTCGGCGAACAGCTGCCCCTGCGCCGCCAGCTCCTCCCCCACGCGGCTCTCCCCGTCCTCCTGCAGGCGGAGGCCCTCGTCGAGCTGGTCCCGGATCGACTCCTGGTCCTCCTCGGGGATCCCGAGGAGATACCCGATCGTCCGCATGGGCATCTGGGCCCCGAGGTCCCGGATGAAATCGAAGTGCCCGGATCCCACCAGCGGCTCGAGTGAACGCCGGCAGAACTCCCGGACCTTCGGCTCGAGCTCGGCGATCTTCCTCGGCGTGAACACCCGGGACATCAGCGAGCGGTGGATGTGGTGGATGGGAGGGTCCTCGAACAGGATCACGCCGGAGGGGATCTCGAAATCGGCCCGGATGAGCTCGAGGATGGAGCCGCGGCCCGAGCGGAAGGTGTCCCAGTCGAGCAGGCACCGATCCACGTCCTCGTACCGACTCAGCGCGAAGAAGTCGTACTTCTCGTTGTAATAGAGCGGCGCCTCGTCGCGCAGGCGCTTCCACACGGGGTAGGGATTGGCATCGATCTCGAAGTCGTAGGGGTCGTAGTAGACCTCGTTGTCGCTGATCAGCGTCAACCTGTGCGCCCTTTCTCTCGCTCGACTCCGGGGTCCCTCCACGCTCGGCCTGCCCGCAGATCTTTGACGTCGAAGTCGGCCATACGGTACCTTGACGACTAAATTGTTTCCAATATTGACGTCACTGTCAATTTAACCGAGGTGGAGCTACATGTCCCGAACGTTTGAGTTCCCCGTCTTCGACGCCGACAACCATCTGTACGAGACGCGCGAGGCGTTCACGCGTCACCTGCCCGACAAATACAAGGGCGCCGTCAAGTACGTCGAGGTGGACGGCCGGACCAAGATCATGCTCCGGGGGACGGTCAGCGAGTACATCCCGAACCCGACCT
>JBEKVF010000420.1:0-2905 GCA_049514295.1 Acidimicrobiales bacterium | reverse complement strand
GGTCTGCGCGGACAAGGTGCAGGCCGCCGGGGGGACCCTCGAGATGGGGGCGCGGCTGGCCACCATCGGCGTCGAGGGTGGCCAGGCGGTCTCGGTGACCTATGTCCAAGACGGCAACGAGCACACTGTGGCCGCCTCCCACGTCGTGTCCACGATGCCCATGCGCGAGCTGGTGCACACCATCGCACCACCCCCGCCCCCCGAGGTCGCCGCCGCCGCCGACGACCTGCACTATCGCGACTACCTCACCGTCGCCCTCGTGGTGCCCGAGTCGCGCAGCTTCCCGGACAACTGGATCTACATCCACGCCACCGGCGTCGAGGTCGGGCGCATCCAGAACTACGGCTCGTGGTCGCCCTACCTGGTCAAGGACGGGCGCACGTGCCTGGGCCTCGAGTACTTCGTCTTCGAGGGCGACGCCATGTGGAACACGCCCGACGACGAGCTCGTCGCGCTGGCCACCACCGAGCTCATCTCGCTCGGCCTGGCGGCCGAGGGCGACGTCGAGCGGGGCTACGTGGTGCGCGTCCCCAAGGCCTACCCCTATTACGACTTCTCCTACAAGGCCAACGTGGAGACCATCCGCAAGTGGATCGAGGCCGAGGCCCCCAATATCCACCCCGTCGGGCGCAACGGGATGCACAAGTACAACAACCAGGACCACTCCATGTACACCGCCATGCTCACGGTGGAGAACATGTACGGCGCGGACCACGACATCTGGTCGGTCAACGTCGAGGAGGAGTACCACGAGGCGGGGTCGACCGGACGCGACGCACCCGTGCTGCCGCGGCGCACGGCCGCCACGGCGAGCACGCTCGACCCTGGCTGAACCCGCGCCCGCGGGGGCGCTGCGGTGGCGGCCGTGGATGACCGTCGTGTCGGTGGGCCTGGTGTATCTCGCCCTCGGCGTCGTCCTGTGGGTGCACGCCTGGGCCGAGGGAGCGTCGACGCACACGCTGTGCGGGTGCGGGGACCCTGCGCTGTTCCTCTGGTTCTTCCAGTGGCCGGCCACCGCCCTGGCCCACGGGGAGAACCCCTTCTACTCGACCGCGCTCTTCCACCCCTCGGGCATCAACCTGCTGGCGCAGACGTCGGTCACGGGACTGAGCCTGCCGCTCGTGCCGGTCACGTGGATCTGGGGGCCGGTCGCCTCGCTGAACGTTGCCTCCACCATCACGCCCGCCCTCACGGCGTTCAGTGCCTTCGTCGTCGTGCGGCGCTGGGCCCCCTGGACACCGGCCGCCTTCCTCGCCGGCCTGCTCTACGGCTTCTCCCCGTTCGTGCTCTCGAGCCTGGAGTTCGCCCACCTGATGACGGCTGCGCTCATGCTGCTCCCGCTCATCCTGGCCGTTCTCGACGAGATCCTGATCCGTCAGCGCCACGGCGCCGTCGGGGCCGGTCTCCTCCTCGGTCTCCTCCTCTTCGCACAGTTCTTCCTCTCCTCCGAGCTCCTGGCCATCACCGCCGTGGTCGCCGCCATCTCCGTGCTCGTCCTCGTCGTCGTGGCACTCGTCGCCCACCGCGACGCGGTGCGGCGACTGGCGCCCCACGCCGCGGTGGGGCTGGCCGTCGGCCTGGGCGCGGGCGTCGTCCTGCTGGCCTGGCCGGTGTGGTTCGCGCTCGACGGCCCGGCGCACCTCTCGGGGCTCGTGTGGCCCAACGTCGGCATCATCGGAGGTTTCGTGCCCTCGAGCTTCACCTCCGCCGCGTACCCGAACCCCCACAACGTCTTCGTTGAGCTCGGCGGGTACGAAGGCGCGCAGCTGGCGTCGGCGGCGTTTCTCGGCTGGGGCATGCTGGCCGTCCTGGTTGCCGGCACGGCGGCATTCCGGCGCGATCGCCGCCTGTGGTTCTTCGGCTTCGTGCTCGTCCTCTGCGTCGTGTGCTCGTTGGGCGAGCGCCGCGGCCAGTGGTGGGAGCCAGCGCGGATCTTCGCCAAGATCCCGGTGATCGAGAACTTGATTGAGCAACGGTTCATGGTCATCGGGTTCCTGGCTGCGGCCGTGATGCTGGCCGTCATTCTCGACCGTATGCATGCGCTGGCGCCAGGCTGGCGGGGTGTCGCCGGCGCGCTCGCCGCGGCATCTGTCGCGCTCGTCCCCGTCGCCGTGACGTTCGGACCGCGGCTTCCCTTCACCATGCGGTCGGTGATCCTGCCCCGCTGGTACACCGAGGTGGCACCGACACTGCCCGGCGGGCGCGTGCTGCTGTCGTACCCGCCGCCCTTCTCCGGGATCCAGTCGGCGATGGCGTGGCAGGCGGTCAACCGCATGCACTACAGCCAGGCGGGGGGTGGTGGGCCCGAGGGGGTGGCACGGCGGGCCGGCTCGGCTCGGCCCGGGTTCGAGGTGCTCAGCTCCATGGCCTTCGGGGTGGGGTCGTTCCAGCCTGCGGGCACCCCGGCCCAGTACGCCGCCGTCCGCCACGCGCTGGCCGTCTGGGGGGTCAACACGGTGGTCATCGCCACCAACCCCGCCGCGCCCGCGCTCCAGCAGGGTCGCGACCCCACCTATGCGGCGGCATTCATGACGGCCGCCCTGGGGCAGCCGCCCACGGTCCAGGCCGGGGCCTGGGTGTGGGATCACGTCCAGCTCGGGCTCCACGCCCCGCTCCAGCTCAAGGCAGGGGCCTTGGCGTCGTGCGTGCGGGCGGCCGAGGGCCCGTCGGGCCGTATCGTGGCCGGCATGAGGGTGGCCGACTGCGTCGTGCGGAGCGCCCCGGGGCGGCCGTGAGGGATGCGTGATGCTCAAGGGGCGGCCGGGTCCGGCCGATTCGGAGGAGTTGGAGGGGCGCGCCGGCCGCCCGTTCCGGGCTTGGCGGCCCGGCACCGCCCTTCCCCCCGGGTGGGACCGGCCGGCGACGAGAAGGACGGAGCAGACGTGACGCGATCGGGGGTGGGGGG
>JBEKVF010000419.1:0-2908 GCA_049514295.1 Acidimicrobiales bacterium | reverse complement strand
AAAGGACCTGCCTGATGAGCCGCCGACCCGGCTTCGTCCTCGAGGTGGACAAGTCGACCCCACCGACTCTGTTCTGGAATGGCGAGGGATTCACGCTCGAGACGCTCCCCGAGGGGAGCCGGGTGATCTACGCACCCGAACCGATGAAGGCGATCGACGACCCCTACCGAGCCATTCGCCACGCGCTGCTGCACCCCGTCGGCGACCGCGACCCTCTGCCGGCGCTCCTCCGTCCCGGCATGAAGCTCACGATCTGTTTCGACGACGTGTCCCTGCCGCTGCCCCCGATGGAGGCACCTGACATCCGGCAGATGGTCATAGAGACGGTGCTCGACATGGCGGCGGAGGCGGGCGTGGACGACGTCGTCCTCGTGGCCGCGCTGGCCCTACACCGCCGTATGACCGAGGAGGAGCTGCGTCACGCGCTCGGCAACCGGGTCTACGACGCGTTCGCGCCGCACGGCCTGCTCACCCAGCACGACGCCGAGGATCCCGACAACCTCATCCACCTGGGCCAGACGGATCAGGGAGAGGACGTGGAGATCAACAAGCGGGCGGCCACATCGGACCTCCTCGTGTACGTCAATATCAACCTCGTCTCCATGGACGGCGGCCACAAGAGCGTGGCGACCGGCCTGGCCAGCTACCGGAGCCTGCGTCACCATCACAATCCGCAGACCATGCGCCACTCGAAGTCGTTCATGGACCAGCCGTCTTCCGAGCTGCATTCGTCGAACTGGCGCATGGGCCGCCTCATCGCCGAGGCGGGCGTCAAGATCTTCCAGATTGAGACGACGCTCAACAACGACACGTTCCCGTCGAACTTCCAGTTCCTGCAGAAGCGGGAGTGGGAGTGGTCGCTGCGCGACCGTGCGACCTTTGCCGCGTCCTCGACGGCGCTGTCCAAGACGCCGCCCAGGATCGCCCGCCAGATCTTCCAGTCCATCAAGTCCCCCCACGCGCTGACATCGGTGCAGGCGGGCGAGGTGGAGGCGGTCCACGCCCTGACAACCGCGAACGTGTGGGCCCAGCAGGGCGTCGACGTCGAGGGCCAGACCGACATCCTCACGATGGGGCTGCCCTACATCTGCCCCTACAACGTCAACTCCATCATGAACCCGATCCTGGTCGCCTGCCTCGGCCTGGGGTACTTCTTCAATATGTACCGGGGGAAGCCCCTGGTGCGCGAGGGCGGTGTCGTGATCATGCGGCATCCGACCCGGCCCGAGTTCCACCCGGGACACCACCCGAGCTACATCGACTTCTACGAGCAGGTGCTGACCCAGACAATCGATCCCGTGCAGATGCACAAGGAGTTCGAGGAGTCCTTCGCGACCGACCCGTGGTACGTACACCTGTACCGGACGGGTCACGCGTATCACGGCGTCCACCCGTTCTACATGTGGTACTGGTGCGCCCACGCGCTGGCGCACGTGGGCCGGGTCATCGTCGTCGGCGGGGACGCCAAGGCTGTGCGCCGGCTCGGATTCTCCCCGGCCAGCTCGCTCAACGACGCCCTCGAGATCGCCTCCGATGTGGTCGGCCCCTCCCCCACGCTGACCCACATGCACAATCCACCGATCTTCATGTCGGACGTGCACTGATGGCCGGCTCGGGGATCCTCGGCCGGGTGCGGTCGGCACGCTTCCCCCTGGCCGCGCCCTCGTGGCCCACGACGGTCGAGCGGCCCGACCCCGAGCGCAAGGTCGGCCTGGACTACGACAACCAGTGGTCCCGCCGCTATCCGGTCCGGCTGGCCCGGGCCGTGGTCATGGACAACGTCACCCGGCCGGCAGCGCGGCTGCTGGCACCGGCGACCGTGCGCGGGCTGGAGCACCTGCAGCACGTCGAAGGGCCCGTGATCTTCGCGGCCAACCACGCCAGCCACATCGACACGCCCCTGCTCCTCACGACGCTGCCGGTGGAGTTCCGCCACCGCACCATCGTCGCGGCCGCCTCGGACTACTTCTTCGACCGCACCTGGAAGTCGGTGCTGTGGTCGTTCGCCCTGGCGGCCATCCCCATTGAGCGGAGCAAGGTGAGCCGCAGGTCGGCCGACACGGCCGCCGAGGTCATTGAGGACGGCTGGAACCTCGTCATCTTCCCGGAGGGTGGGCGCTCGCCCGACGGCTGGACCCAGCCCTTCCACGGCGGGGCCGCCTACCTGGCCCGGCGCACCGGGCGCCCCGTGATCCCGGTGTACCTCCACGGCACCCGCCACGTGCTGCCCAAGACGGCGGAGTCGGGGGCGAGGGCACCCGGCGGCTCCGGCACCGAGTCACGTCTCGGCGGCCGCCTACGGCGCTCCCCCATCGCCGTGCTGTTCGGGGCACCCATGACGCCTGACGAGGGCGAGAGCGCCCGCCGTTTCTCGGGCCGGGTTGAGGCTGCCGTCGCCACACTGTCACGCGAGGTCCACTCCGACTGGTGGCAGGCTCGGCGCGCGGTCAGCGCGGTCGCGCCCCTGGACGGTGCCGAGACGGCCCACCGGGGCCCCGATGCCTCGGCCTGGCGCCGCGCCTGGGCGCTCGACGATCCGCCGTCCCACCGGGGCGACAAGGAGTGGCCCGACTGACCGGGAGTGGCCCGACCGAGCGGGACCTCGTCCCTCAGTCGGGCATGTGCAGTCGCAGGACCTCGAGCAGTTCTTCCTCCCCGAAGGGCTTTTCGATGAGCGCGATCGGCCGAACGGCGGGGTTTCCGAAGGCCTCCTTGGCGTACCCGGACATGTAGACGACGATGATGCCGGGCCGCTCGGCGAGTATGGCGCCGGCCAGCTCGGTGCCCTGCATCCTCGCCATCACGACGTCGGTGACGAGAAGGTCGATGCGGCCCTTGTGGTGGCGGCTGAGCGCGAGGGCAGACTCGTCGTCACCGGCGGCCACCACGTCGTGGCCGTTGCGCTCGA
>JBEKVF010000418.1:0-2908 GCA_049514295.1 Acidimicrobiales bacterium | reverse complement strand
GCGGTGCAGGATTCAGAGCCATCCCGAGGTGGGATTCAACCTTCTGCTCATTCTCTTTCGTACGACGGGGTGCGCGGTCGATGCGCGGCGGGCGTCGCTCCGGCATTCGGAACCCGGAGCGGCTTCAGATACCCGTCCCGGCGGAAAACGTCGCGGTCGTGACGGGAACTCCGCCATTCCCCTCTTCGTAGACCGGCGTGACCGTACTCCGGATGGTCTTGATCACCTGGCGAAGTTGGTCATGGTTGGCAGCACGCCCACGAACGGTGAGCACCTGGGAGTCCGTACCCTCCCTCCAGTCGACTGCCTCTCCTGGCTGCCGGGTGGCACTGACTGCCTCGACCCCTTCCACCGCTTGGAGGTGATCGAGTCCTTCCAGGGAAACCAGCCGACGAGCCGTCACGGTCGGCTGGAACATCAGCCAGAAACCCACGCCCTGGCAGGCCACCGGGCCCTCGATCGAAACCGGGGCGCCTGTCGCAACCTGACAGGCCACCTGAAAGAGATTCACCCTTGAGACGCTCTGGAGCACGAAGGGCGGACGACCTCCGAGCCGTCCGTTCACCTCTACCAGCCTCGGTCCCTCCGGCGTCAGTTTGATCTCGGTGTGGACC
This sequence comes from Acidimicrobiales bacterium, assembly GCA_049514295.1. Lineage (GTDB taxonomy): Bacteria > Actinomycetota > Acidimicrobiia > Acidimicrobiales > RAAP-2 > Bog-473. Next base: position 2,294 of record JBEKVF010000418.1, on the reverse strand, counting down.
ACGGAGGTCTCGATACCGAGCGCTTCCACGGCTGCCTCCACCATCTCGAGCACCGGGCGCTGCAAGGGGGAGGGAAGGAGGGCGGGGATGAAGTTGCCTGTCTCCCGAAACGGCTCGGCGAGAGGGAACCTCCCCGTCAGTGCCACGTGGCTGACCCGCCCGGCACTCACGACGCTCTCCACGGAGAAGTAGCTGGCGAAGAATCCGTCCCCATCAGGGGCGTCGCGAAGGTACTCTTCGACCACCGAACCGGAAGGGCTGCCGGCGAGCAGTGCCACCAGTTCCTCGGAGCTGGCCACCGGGAAGATGCCGCGGCTGCCGCTGCCGTGATCCGGCTTGAGCACCCCCGGGTAGCGGATGGTACCGGCGAGGCGGGCGAGTTGGTCAGTGGGCAGGCCGCCCGGGACCTGCCAGAAGCGCGGCCCGGGAACGCCTGCCCGGGCGAGGGCGAGACGCTGGCGCGCCTTGTCCACCACGTTGGCTGCAACCTGGGGGCGGTGGTAGGGCAGGCTGAGTCGGTCGGCGAGGGCCGCCGCCAGCTCAATGTGGTCGTCGACGAAGGAGACGATCCCGTCCGGTCGGTATGTGGCAAGGAGGCTCGACGCCTCGTCGTGGTCCAGCCCACCGATGGGCACCACGATGCCCGTGCGTCTCAGGATCCTGAGCAGCTGCGGGTCTCCGCTCATCGTGTCGTCCACCACCCACAGCAGCTCCGCAGCGTCACCCACTGCCTGGAACAGGCCGAACGGTGCGAGGGACCGGGGGTGGTGCAGGATGGCGATCCGAGGAGGAATCAGAACTCCCCTGACCTAGGGCCCGGTCAGCTTGCTGAGGGCGATCCGGATAGCGGCAATGGACTCGAACGTGCTCTTGCGTAACATTGCCTCGGGGAATTCGACGTCGAACTCGTCTTCGAGAGAAAGCATGACGTTGACGCTGGCGTGCGAAGTCAGCCCCACTTGGTAAAGGTCGTCCTCGTCGCGAATCTTGGCCACGTCGACGGAGAGGTGGCCGTGCTCGGCCAGAATGTTACGAATCGTTTCGTCCATCATTCGGCCCCACCACAGTGGACTGGGACCACCGGAACCCCGGACTGCTCAACCGCGTCGGCCCCTGAGTGGCAGAGCGCGACCACCACGGCCGCGGCCACGTCCCCCTCGTGGGTGAGGCTGACGGCCAGATCGGCGATGCCTGCCTGGTCGGCCAATTCCGCGGCATGACCCGAGAGCGCCATGGTGCAGAAACCCCCGGACTGTCGGCGCACCTCTACAGACCGCCAATCAGGCTGGTGACCGACAGGGCGCAGCACCTTGATGGTCGCCTCCTTGGCGGCAAAGCGGGCAGCCAGACCGGCGGCCCGGATCGTTGGCGAGCCCGCACAGGAGCTGAGCTCGTGCTCGGTGTAAATACGCTGCAAGTAGCGAGTACCGAAACGGGCGACGCTATCGGCCACTTGATGGACCGCCACGACGTCCATCCCCACGCGAATATTAGTTCCCGTGCTCATTCAGCCCGTTCTCTCCCACGCAATTGGTTTCACACTCCGACCGGCACCGCCACCTGATCGGGGGCGGGTCCGTCATCCACTGGCGTCGATGGGGCCACCCCGTGAAGGCAACAGCATAACGGCGACCTCCGGCTGGGTGAGCGAACAAGTGCCAAGCTGAATTCCCCCAACTAAACATCGGATTCACCCGCCAATATGATGTCTCGGCCGAACGGCCACGCACCTTGAACCGCAATTGCTGCGGGGTCTACAGCTCGCGGCAGCCAGCCGTCGTAGTCCTGGGGAACACCCCGCTGGGCGAAGCACGCGTTTGTTGCCGAACAACCCCCCACGATCCGAGCACGAGGGACCGAGAGCCCTCGGTCGAGCTCCTCGTCGGCCGTGTAGCCCCACTCGTGCTCGACGGTCGGCTGAGAAGCATCGAGATCGATCGAGGCACCTACGGCATCTTGCGGGTCAAGGCCGCTTTGGAGATCGAACAGGGGCTCATCGTCAACACCAAGCTGGTCAAAAGGATCATGCGCGAGCTGGGTATTCGGGGTCTTCCGGGGCCGAAGAGGGGCTACAAGAACCTGGCCAACGCGCCCACCTGCGAGGACCTGGTCCAGCGCCAGTTCACCGCCACGCGTCCCAACGAGCTGTGGCTGACCGACATCACCGAGCATCCGACGGGCGAAGGGAAGCTCTACTGCTGCGTGGTGCTCGACCTCTGTTCGCGCAAGGTGGTCGGTTGGGCCATCGACCGGCGCTGTGAGGCAGTGCTGGTCCTCGATGCCATCAACAAGGC
>JBEKVF010000417.1:0-2910 GCA_049514295.1 Acidimicrobiales bacterium | reverse complement strand
CGGGACGATGAACCTCCTGGCGGCGGCGGGAACCGCGGGCTCGTCGGTCCGCCACATCGTGGTCAAGTCGTCGACGCTGGTCTACGGCTCCGCGGCAAGCGACCCGAACACCTTCCATGAGGACACGCCGCGCACCAGTCCGGTGAAGAACAGCGTGGAGCGGGCGCTCGTCGAGGCCGAAGGCCTCGTACGGGACTTCTCGGAGGACAACCCCGCCACCCGGGTGACCGTCCTCCGCTTCGCCAACGTCCTCGGCACGCACCTGACCACACCGATCAGCCGCAACCTGTCGGGGCCCTTCTGCCCGGCCATCTTCGGCTTCGACCCACTCCTGCAGTTCGTGGAGGAGGACGACGTCGTGCGTGCACTCGTCCATGTCACCCGGGGCAGCATCCCCGGTCTCTACAACGTGGCCGGGGACGGCAGGCTCCCCTGGAGCGAGGTGGCAGGCATCTGCGGGACGCGGCTGATCCCCCTCTCGCCCTTCAGCCTCCTGAAGATCCGCCCCCTCGCCAGACTGTTCGACCTCCCCGAGGAGCTGGTGGACCTGCTCCGCTACGGGCGGGGCGTCGACACGCGACGGTTCGCCGCGACGGGGTTCACCTACAACGCCACGAGCGCCGGTGCGGTGCGCACCTTCATCAGGGCAATGCGGCTGCGGCGGCAGTCCGGCCGGGAGCCGATGTCGTACACGTACGAGCACGACGTCGAGCAGTTCTTCCGCCACTCGCCGTCGGTCATGAACACCAACGACACCTGACGCTCAGCTACCGATCCACTCCGCCACCAGGCCCGGCTCACGGACGGCCCACTCCTCGGCCGTGATCGCATAGCGCACGTGGTCCTCCCAGACGCCGTCGATCTCGAGGAAGCGCAACGCGACCCCCTCTTCTCGGATACCCAGCTTCTCGACCACCCGCCGGCTGGCGAGATTCCTCGGGATGATCGAGATCTCCACCCGGTGCAGCGAGATCGCCTCGAAGGCGAACCGCAGTGTGACCACGACTGCTTCGGGCACCAGCCCCCGGCCTGCCAAGGCCTCGTCGACCCAGTAGCCGATGAACGCGCTCTGGAACGGACCACGCTGAATGGACGAGAGCGTCACCTCGCCGGCGAAGCGCTCGCCGACGAAGATCCCGAACCCGTAGCCCGTGCCCAGGTGCCTCTCGCGCTCGCGGATGCCGCATCGGGCCGCGAAGCTGGGGCGGTCCTCCGACGGCACCGGTGCACCCTTGGGCCGCGGCTCCCACGGGAGCAGCCAGTCGGCACACCGGGTCCGCACCTCGTGCCAGGCGGGAAAGTCGTCCTCGCTCAGCGAGCGCAGCAGCACCCGCCGGCCGCGCAACTCCAGTGGCGCGTGGCGCACCGCCCTGGCCGCACTCATCGACCGAGCACCTCCTTCAGGGCGCCGAGCAGTGCGAACACGTTCCGCCGCCGCGCCGTGTGACCCATGCAGCCGATGCGCCAGACCTGCCCCGCAAGCTGGCCCGCCCCGGCTCCGATCTCTATGCCGTAGGGGCACAGGAGCTCCCGGCGGCACGCGGCCTCGTCGACACCCTCCGGGACGCGGACCGTCGTGAGCTGGGGTAGCCGGTGGTCGGCCTTCACGAGCAACTCCAGGCCGAGGGCGACCAGCCCGTCCTGCAACAACCGCCCGCATTCGGCGTGCCGTTGCCGCGCCGCCTCGATCCCCTCGTCGAGCAGCGCACCCAGGCCGGCGTGCAGTGCGGCCACCATCGCCACCGGCGCGGTGTGGTGGTACACCCGTCCCCCGCCGGAGGTGTCGTTGACGTAGCGCGAGAGCAGGTTGAGGTCGAGGTACCAGCTCGACGGCCGCTCGACGACCCGGTCCATGGCCCGCTCCGAGACCGTCAACGGCGAGAGCCCGGGCGGGACACCCAGGCACTTCTGGGTGCCGCTGTAGGCCACGTCCACCCCCCAGTCGTCGACGGCCACCTCGATCCCGCCCAGTGAGGTCACCATGTCCACCAGCAGGAGCGCGTCGCCCTTGCCGCTCCCGAGCGGCTCGATGTCGTTGCGCACACCCGTCGAAGTCTCGGCGTGCACCACCGCGATGAGCGCCGGCGACGGGTGGGCGGCGAGGAGCCGGTCGGGGTTGATGGGCACGCCCCACTCGGCCTCCACACGGACGACGTCGGCGCCGTGGCGGGCGGCCACCTCGCTCATCCGCTCCCCGAAGACGCCGTTGACCCCGACCACGACGGGGTCTGCCGGCCGCACGAAGTTGACGAACGATGCCTCCATGCCGGCCGACCCCGTCCCGCTGAGCGGCAGGGTCAGCTGATTCGACGTCGCAAAGACCCGGCGGAGGCGGTCGTTCGTCTGGTCGAGCACCTGGAGGAACTGAGGATCGAGGTGCCCGAGCACCGGTCCGGCCAGTGCCATGGTGACTTCGGGGTACGGATTCGAAGGCCCGGGCCCCATGAGCAGGCGGTCGGAAATCCCCACCGGCGCATCGTGGCAGGTCGGCGCTCACCTGCGCCAACGCGCCGGATGGGGTGTCCGGCGTCCGGTAGATTGCCTGCGTGGAACGGGTGCTCTTCGCTCCCCGGGAGCTCCCGCCCTTGCCTCCTGACGTCTCCCAGGATCCGCGTGCCTTTGCAACGTGGGTCCGCCGCCGCGAGGACGAGCGCACGCGCACCGCCCCGGCTGCGGGGGGCACCATCCTCGGCCTCGTGATGGTGGTGGCCGATGCACCGGCGCCGGCGATCGTCCGCACGCTCGAGTGCCTCGGCGCGCAGACAAGCGACCGGTGGTCGCTCACGACCGTCTCGCCGGAATCTCGCCTGCAGGAGGTGCGCGCGGTGCTGCGGTCGTCGACGTCGCGGCGAGCCCGGCGACGCGTGAGCTCCGTCGCCGCCGCGGACGGAGCGTCCGTGGCGGACCTCC
>JBEKVF010000416.1:0-2915 GCA_049514295.1 Acidimicrobiales bacterium | reverse complement strand
CGCCTGCAGTGCTACGACGGCATCGATGTCTCCCAGGCCGTCTACGAATGGGACTACGCCCGCCAGCTTCTCCACCTCCGCGCCGCCGAGGCGACCGGGGTCGGATCGGAACAGACTTCCGAGCTAGAGCGCTCCCTGTACTCCGAGGCCTACCTGGTGCGCCGGCCTCTGCTCAAGGCCATTGCCGGGTCCGCCGACGGCCCCGTACCGGTGCTGTTGATCGACGAGATCGACCGGGCCGATGATGAGTTCGAGGCCTACCTGCTCGAGATCCTGTCCGACTTCACCGTCTCGGTGCCCGAGCTTGGTACGTTCCGGGCCGAGCGCCCACCGGTCGTGATCGTGACGTCGAATCGTACCCGCGACGTCCACGACGCCCTGAAGCGACGATGCCTGTACCACTGGGTGGACCACCCGAGCTTCGAGCGCGAGGTGGCTATCGTCCGCCTCCGTGTGGCGACGGCCACCGAGTCGATTGCTCGTGAGGTTGCCGCGGCGGCAGCCGTGCTCCGCCAGCAGGGCCTCTACAAGCCCCCCGGCGTGGCTGAGACCATCGACTGGGCCCAAGCTCTCAGCGCGCTCGGTGCTGTCCGGCTCGACGAGAGGACGGTCGAACGCACGCTGGGCACGGTTCTCAAGTACCGCGAGGATGCCGAGCGGGTCAAGGCGGTCGGCCTGACTCACCTGTTGGCAGAGGCGCGCAAGGCGGGGGCGTGACCGCGGGCCCGAGAGGGCCGAATGATCGGGCCGCGCTGGCCACCGGCTTCTCGCGGGCCCTTCGGGCCGCCGGGCTTGATGCCCCGCCCAGCGCCACCATTGATTTTGCACAGGCTCTCGGCCTGCTGGGGATCACCCGGCCCGAGCACGTTTTCTGGGCCGGTCACGCCTGCTTCTGTTCCGGGCCGGACGACAGCGATCTCTACGCGGCGACGTTCGTGGCCTACTTCGGTCACGCCGGAGCGACTCTCCCTGGCGGTCGGCTCACTACGAGGCCGCCATCGTCGACGCCATCCCACACGGTGGCGAGCGGCGGGGAGCCGCCGGTGGTCGACCGCAGCGACGTGTCCTGCGACCCCACCTCGCCGGTCCGAGCTGCGTACGGCGCGGCCGAGATCCTACGCACAAAGGACTTTGGGGCCTGCACAGAAGCGGAGCTGGCCGAGGTGACCTGGCTCATGCTCCAGGTGCGCCGCCGCCCTCCGCTTCGCCGGAGCAGGCGTCTGGTCGTCGCTCGCCGACCCAGGCGGGGAACCCTCGACGTGCGCCGCACGATGCGCGGCTCGCTGGCGTCACAGGGGGACCCTTTCCGTCTTCGCCGACGCGTCCGAGGCACGCGACCTCGCCGGCTCGTGCTGCTGCTCGACGTCTCAGGGTCCATGGGGCTGTACGCGCCGGCCTTGCTTCGCTTCGCCCATGCCCTCGTGCTCACACACCGCGGAGCCGAGGTGTTCACCGTGGGTACGCGCTGTACACGGGTAACGCGGGAGTTGGCTTGGCGCGATACGGACACGGCACTCCGGCGTGTGGCGAACGCGGCACCGGACCTCGAAGGCGGAACGAGGCTGGGTGAGGGCCTGTCCTCGTTCAACCGCGTCTGGGGTCTGAGCGGACTGGCCCGGGGCGCCATTGTGGTGGTGTGCTCCGACGGGTGGGAGCGGGGAGACCCGTCAGTGCTCGCCGACGAGATGGCCCGGCTGTCGCGTGTGGCATACCGGATCATCTGGGCTAACCCGCTCAAGGGCTCGGAGGGTTACGAGCCGCTGACCCAGGGCATGCAGGCCGCACTGCCCTACGTGGACGAATTCGTCTCGGGGCATTCACTCGAGGCGCTGGAGGGACTTGTCGGGGTGATCTCGCAATGAGGGAGACGTTTCCGGCTATCGATCGCTGGCTTGCATCTTGCGCCACCGCAGGCCGGCACGCCGCTACGCTCGCCCGGTGTCCGTGGCCGCCGTCATCCTCGCCGCTGGTGCAGGGAGTCGCTTCAATCGCGATGACCCCGAGGCCGCGCCGGGGGCCAAGCTCCTCCATAAGGTGAGGGGCAGACCGCTGGTGGCCTGGGCCATTGCTCCGGCGCTCGAAGCCGGGCTCGATGAGGTAGTGGTGGTCGACGGCGCCGCAAACCTGGGCGCCGTAGTGCCCGAGGGCGCGACCCTCCTGCACAACGAGCGGTGGCATGACGGCCAGGCCACCTCGCTCAGGGTCGCTCTCGACTGGTGCGCCCGCCAAGGCCACCAAGCTGCGGTCATCGGCCTCGGGGACACCCCGGGGCTGACTCCCGCGGCATGGCGGTCCGTTGCCACCACCCCTGGTGGGCCCATGGTCTTCGCAACCTACGAGGGCCGGCGGGGCCACCCGGTGCGTCTCGACGCGTCGGTGTGGCCACTGCTCCCGACCTCCGGGGACGAGGGCGCCCGAGCTCTGGCCAGCGGCCGGCCCGAACTCGTGCGGGAAGTACCCTGCGTGGGCGCACCCGCCGATATCGACATCCCCGAGGCCCTCACGCAATGGAACTGACGAACGAGTTCGAGGTCGCCGTGCCCATCCAAGTTGCCTGGGCCGTCCTCACTGACGCCGAGCGGATTGCCCCGTGCCTGCCCGGGGCGGAGCTGCGGGAGGTGGAAGGTGATGAGTACCGGGGCGTGGTGAAGGTCAAGGTCGGACCGATCACGGCCTCGTATCAAGGCACGGCCCGATTCACCGAGCTCGACGAAAGTGGTCACCGGGCCGTGCTGCGGGCAGAGGGGCGCGAGACGCGCGGCCAGGGCAATGCGACCGCGGAGATCACCGCGAGCATGATGCCTTCGGGATCGGGCACAAAGGTGAGCGTGCTGACGGACCTCTCAATCACGGGCAAGGTGGCGCAGTTCGGACGTGGCGTGCTGGCCGACGTGTCCACGAAGCTGCTCGGTCAG
>JBEKVF010000415.1:0-2926 GCA_049514295.1 Acidimicrobiales bacterium | reverse complement strand
CTGGACAAGGTCGACGTGTCCGATGGCCTGCGGGTCCCCGCCGACGAGATCGAGGAAGCCCGCGCCACCGTCCACCCCGACCTGTCCAAGGCCTTGGAGGTGGCGTTCGATCGCATCCTGGCCTACCACGCGCACGAGGGAGTGCCGCCCGGAGACCTGGTCGACGGCGGCATCACCGTGGGGCACCTCACGCGGGCCGTCGGGCGCGCCGGCATCTACGCGCCGGGCGGCCGGGCGCGCTACCCCTCGACCGTCCTCATGTGCGCCGCGCCGGCTCGGGTGGCCGGCGTGGGGAGCCTCGCGCTGTGCGTGCCCCCGGCGTCCGACGGCAGGGTGGATGCCGCGACGCTGTGCGCGGCCTCCATCGCCGGGGTCGACGAGGTGTACCGGATCGGGGGAGCGCAGGCAATCGCCGCCATGGCCTACGGGACACGCAGCGTGTCCGCAGTCGACGTCATCGCAGGGCCGGGCAATGCCTACGTCGCCGAGGCCAAGCGCCAGGTGTCGGGTGTCGTCGGCGTGGCGTCGGCCTTCGCCGGGCCCTCAGAGATCGTCGTCGTGGCCGGCCCGGACGCGCCCGTGGCGTTCGCCGCCGTCGACCTCGTGGTGCAGGCCGAGCACGGGCCGGACGGCCTGGCCTGGCTGGTCTGCTGGGATGCGTCCCTCGCCGAGGCGGTCTCGGCCGAGGTGGACCGCATCGTGGCCGGGTCGAGCCGGCGGGCCGACCTGCAGGCGACCCTGGCGACGTCGGGGATCACGTGCCTCGTCGACGGGCCGGAGCACGCGCTGGCGGTGGCGAACACGATCGCCCCCGAGCACCTGCAGCTGATGGTTCCCGAGGCGGAGGGCCTGGCGATGCTGCCGCTCGTGCAGAACGCGGGCGCCGTGTTCATCGGCGACTGGTCACCAGCCAGCATGGGGGACTACATCGCAGGGCCCAACCACGTGCTCCCCACGAACCGGACGGCCCGCTTCGCGTCGGCGCTGCGAGCCGATGACTTCCGCAAGCACCTCCACGCAGTCCGGGTGACACCTGAGGCGCTGCGGACGCTCGGGCCGCTCGTGATCACGCTGGCCGAGACCGAAGGGCTGCCCGCCCACGCCGATTCCGTGCGGCGGCGCCTGGCCGCGCTCGGCGAGCTCGACGAAGGGGTCACGACGTGAGCGCCGTGCCGCCCGTGCGCCCGGACCTGGACCTGGCGGAGGGCTACCACTCGCCCCAGGTCGAGGCCGAGGTGCGCCTCAACACCAACGAGTCACCCTTCGCGCCCCCCGACGCGTGGCGCGAGGAGCTGCTGGCGGCCTTGGAGGAGGTGTCGTTCAACCGTTACCCCGACCGGCCGGCCACGGAGTTGCGGCAGGCCGTGGCGGAGCTGCACGGGTTCTCGCTCGCCGAGGTCTTCTGTGCCAACGGGTCGAACGAAGTCCTCCAGTGCCTGATGCTGGCCTTCGGCGGGCCCGGGCGCCGTGCCCTGGTGTTCGAGCCCACCTATGCCCTGCACTCGCACATCTCGCGCATCACCGGGACCGAGGTGGTCGAGGGGTCACGCGACGACGACTTCCAGATCGATCCCATTGACGCGGAGGCCGTCCTGGCCGCGGAGAAGCCGGACGTGACCTTCCTCTGCTCGCCCAACAACCCGACCGGGCGCGCCGAGCCGCCCGAGACCGTTGCCGTCGTGTGCGCGGCGGCACCGGGCCTCGTCATCGTCGACGAGGCCTACGGGCAATTCTCCCCGTGGTCGGCGCTCGAGCTGCGCGGCCCGGCGCAGGCCGGGCTCGTCGTGACCCGCACGTTCTCCAAGACCTGGGCCATGGCCGGCGCACGACTGGGCTACCTGGTGGCCGACCCGGCCGTCGTGACGGCCTGCGAGGCGGTCGTGCTGCCCTACCACCTGTCGGCGCAGACCCAGCTGGCGGGCCTCCTCGCGCTCCGGCACACGGCCGAGATGGAGGCGCGGGTGGCCCGCATCTCGGAGGAGCGGGGACGGGTCGCCGCCGCCCTGGGCGACCTGCCCGTGGACAGCTGGCCCTCCGACGCGAACTTCATCCTGTTCCGCCCCCGCGACCGGGACGCCGACGACGTCTGGCGCTCGCTCCTCGCCCAGTCCATCCTGATCCGCAACTGTGCGAGCTGGGACGGCCTGCGGGGCTGCCTGCGCGTCACCATTGGGACCCCCGACGAGAACGACCGCTTCCTCCACGCCTTGAAGGAGAGCCTGTGACCACCGCCCCGCGACGCGCCACCAAGCAGCGCGCCACCAAGGAGACGACCATTGACGCGACGCTCGTGGTCGACGGCACCGGCCAGACGGAGGTGTCGACCGGCCTACCCTTCTTCGACCACATGCTGGACCAGCTGGGGCGCCACGCCTCGTTCGACCTGTCCGTCGACGCCACCGGCGACCTGCACGTCGACGCGCACCACACGGTCGAGGACGTGGGCATCGTCCTGGGCGGCTGCCTGGCCGAGGCGCTCGGCGACAAGGTGGGCATCCGGCGCTTCGCGTCCATGCTGGTGCCGCTGGACGAGGCGCTGATTCAGGTCGCGGTCGACATCTCGGGCCGCCCGTACCTGGCCTACGGGCTCGAGTTCGCCCCCGACACGCCGGGACTGGGCACGCCGCCATTCGACCCCCAGCTGGCCGAGGAGTTCTGGCGCGCCTTCGTCACGGCGGCGAACCTGACGCTCCACATCCACCGGTTCGCGGGGAAGAACACACACCACATGTTGGAGGCCAGCTTCAAGGGTGTGGCCCGATGCCTGCGCGACGCGGTGCGGATAGAGGGAGGTGGCATTCCCTCGACGAAGGGCAGCCTGTGACGGGAGGTCCGCGCATCGCTGTCCTCGACTACGGCATCGGCAACCTCCGCTCGGCCGAGAAGGCGCTGCAGCACGTCGGCGCGGCGGCGCGCCTGGTGACCG
>JBEKVF010000414.1:0-2927 GCA_049514295.1 Acidimicrobiales bacterium | reverse complement strand
CACGGCTCTGCCGTCGCCTCGGGCTGGACGGACTCCGAGGTCGAGTGGGCGGGCGGGCTCGAGGACCTCAACACGCACGGGCTGTGCCCCGACGAGCTGTTCGTGCGGCGGGTCCGCTACCGCGACGTGGACATGAACGCGATCCCGGCCGACCTGCGCGACTTCGACTTCACGTGGTCGTCGTGCGCCCTCGAACACCTGGGCACGCTGGCCGCCGGGGCGGACTTCGTCGTGGCGCAGATGGAATGCCTGCGACCGGGCGGGGTGGCCGTGCATACCACCGAGTACCTGGTCTCCTCCGACGAGGCCACGGTCGAGGCGGGGGGCACCGTCTTCTACCGGCGGCACGACATTGAGGCGCTGGTCACCCGCCTGCGGCGGGCGGGGCACGACATCGACATGGACTACCGCCTGGGCGACACCCCCGAGGACCTCCACGTGGACGTGCCGCCGTACACCGACGTGCACCTGCGCACGCAGCTCGGCGGGTACGTGACGACCTCGCTGGCGCTGGTGATCACGAAGCGGTCCGACGGGGACGGGGGCGGGCGGCTGCGCTCGCTGTTCCGCCGCCACTCGGGCTGAGCCCGCGGCCGGCGAACCGGCGAATTGGTCAGCCCATGGGTGAAGCTTGGTGCAGCCGGCGACCGTTCAGTCGCTTGTGGATCGCCTTCGTCTTCTCGTAGAGGTTCACGAACTCCTTTATGAGGTCCGCGTAGACCGCGGCCGCCGTCGGGTCCGGCTCGTAGGTGGCCTTCACCTGCACGGTGCCGGGGATGTCGTCCACCGTGATGTGGCCGAGGGCCAGGAGGGTGAGGAGCCCGGCGCCGCGCACGTTGGCCAGCACCGGGTCGGCGATCTGGCGGATGGTGCGCCCGGTGGCGTCGGCGTGGATCTGGGACCACAGGTCCGAGTTGGCGCCGCCGCCCACGAAGGCCAGCGACTCGAAGCGCCGCTTGCAGTACTTCTCCACGGCGCCGAGCAGCCAGGCCGAGTTGAGGGCCACCCCCTCGAAGACGGCCCGGACCATGTCGGAGCGGGTCGACGACAGCGAGATGTTGTGGAAGCCGGCCCGGATCGTGTGGTCGTCGACCGGCGACCGCTCACCGTTGAGCCACGGGGTGAAGAGCACGCCGTTGGACCCGGTGGGCACCGACGACGCCATGTCGTTGAGGGTGGCGAAGAAGCCGTCGGGAGCGGCCCCGGGGCCGGCCAGCGCGTCGTCGGGGAAGAGCAGGTTGTCGCGCAGCCAGGTGAGGCAGGCGCCGCCGGTCTCGTGCTCGTCGGCCAGCAGGTAGCGGCCCGGGATGCCCGAGGGGATTGACGCGATGTTGGTCAGGGCGTCGGTCTTCTTGAAGGGCACGTGGCAGCTGATCCAGCTGGAGGTGCCGATGTAGAGGTGGGCGTCGAAGTCCGCCACGGCGCCCGAGCCCACGGCGGCCGAGTGGAGGTCGCCCGTGCCGGTGACGACGGGCGTGCCCGGCAGCAGGCCCAGCTCGGCGGCAGGCCCGGCGGCCAGCCCCCCGAGCACGCTGCCCGTCGGCACGAGGTCGGGCAGCTTGGAGCGCTCCAGGCCGGCCAGCTCCACCAGGCTGTCGTCATATGCGATCGCGCCGATGTCCCGGTTGTCGGTGACCCAGTGCAGGGTGATGGAGTCGTGCGACGCCCGGGCCAGCCCCGTGAGGCGCAAGTTGAGGTAGTCGACCGGCTCGAGGAAGACCGCCGCGGCGGCGTAGACGTCGGGGCGCTGCTCGCGCAGGAAGTGGATGTGACCCACGGGGTCCTTGCCCGAGAGGCTCGGGATCCCCCCGGTGCGGCGCACCCAGCGCGCCAGCTTGGAGGCCGAGTAGCCCTGCACGTTGAGCGTGCCGCGCACCGTCTCGCGGACCGCGTGGGCGCCGCGGGAGTCCATCCAGATGATGGCCGGGCCGATGGCCTCCCCCGCCGCGTCGACGGGGACGGTGCCCGACCACTGCGAGGTGCACCCGACGCCGACGACCCGTTCGGGCGACACGCCGCTGTCCGCCAGGGCACGTCGTGCCGAGGCCACGATGGCCTCCCACCAGGCACTCGGGGACTGCTCGGCTCCCCCATCGGAGGTCAGTTCGATGCCGACCGCCTGGAAGGCGTGGGAGGCGATGCGGCCGGTCGCCGACAACACCGCCACCTTGGGCCCGCCGGTACCGAGGTCGACGGCGAGGACGTAGGTGTCCTCGGGGCTCGCTGCCTCGGGGTGGCGGATCTCGGTGGCTGGCACGGCGCGCAGGCCGTCCGGTCGAGTGGGCATGGCCGAGAAGCGTACCCAGCGCCCGGTGACCGGCCCCGAATCGGGGCCGGTCACCGGACCCAGGGAGGTCAGTCGGCCAGGCCGGCCTCGACCTCAATCTCGATCACGACCTTGTTGCCGACCACGACGCTGCCGTCGAGCAGGGCGTGGTTGAAGCTGACGCCGAAGTCACGCCGGTCGATCTCGCCCGTCGCTGAGAAGGCCACGACGGTCTTGCCCTCCTGCATGGACGCACCCTCGCCGAGGAACTCGAGGTCGAAGTCCACGGACTTGGTGACGCCCCGGATGGTGAGGTCGCCGGTGAGGACCCAGTTGGAGTCGTCGACCCTCTTCAGCCCGGAGCTCTTGAGGGTGAGCGTCGGGTGGTTGGGCACGTCGAGGAAGTCGTTGGTGCGCAGGTGGTCGTCACGCTGCGACTGGTTGGTGTGGATGCTGGCTGCCTGGACGACCGCTTCGACGGTGGAGTCCTCGGGGTTCTCGGCCACGGTGAACGTGCCCGATACGTCGGTGAAGCGCCCCCGGACCTTGGTGCCGATGAGGTGGCGGGCGATGAACCCGACCTCGGTGTGGAGGGGGTCGATGGTGTAGGTGCCTGCCTTGGGCAGGGTTGCGGTGTTGGCGGTTGTGGTCATTTCGCTTG
>JBEKVF010000413.1:0-2930 GCA_049514295.1 Acidimicrobiales bacterium | reverse complement strand
TCGACCGTCATCAGCTCCATTGGGGGCAACTGCAGCTCCTCCATGACCTGGAGGAGCATCGCCACGTCAACCTGCAGCCGCCGGATGACGCCATCGTTGCACTGCGATACGCCTTTCCCGGCCAGGGAGAAGCCGAGGTAGTCCCTGTCCGCCACCTCCTCACACGCGGCCCGGTAGACGTCGACACCGGCGACGTAGGGCAGGAAGGTGCGAGGCTTGCCCGGAACGTTCGCCCCCATGTACCAGGAGTTGGCGGTCGGGTAGAGGGTGATGGAGGCGCCGTCGTCGACGTGCTGGTTCCAGCCGGCCTCGGCCAGCGGGGTGGGCTCGATCGTCTCGAAACCCCGAGCACGCAGCTGATCCAGGCAGTCGGCCACCCAGTCGACGTGCTGTTCGATCGATACCGCCATGTTGGACAGCACCGAGGGGCTTCCGGGCCCGGTGATGGTGAAGAAATTCGGGAAGCCCGCCGTGGTGAGCCCGAGATACGTCGATGGCCCGTCCGCCCACTTCTCCCTCAATGAGATGCCGTCACGGCCTTTGATGTCGACAGCGACAACCGGCCCGGTCATCGCGTCGAATCCGGTGGCGTAGACGATGGCATCGAATTCGAAGGATTCGTCGGTGGTGACGATCCCCGACTCGGTGATCGTCACGATGGGTTGTTTGCGGAGATCGACCAGCCGGACGTGGGGAAGGTTGTAGGTCTGGAAGTAGTTGGTGTCGAGGCACGGCCGTTTTGATCCGAACGGGTGGTCCTTGGGGCAGAGCGCTTCTGCTGTGTCTGGATCCACCACGATCGAGCGGATCTTCTCGCGGAGCATCTCCGCGATCACTTCGTTCGCGGTCGGGCTCAACATGAGGTCATTGAAGACACCGAGGATCTCGAGCAATTCCCCGGCTTCCCACGCCGCCTCGAACCGTGCTCGCCGCACCTCATCGGTGGCGTATGCCCCCGCGACCTCGGTGACGTCACCGGGAACGCCGCCCCGGGACCGCTTGGCAGCTTCACGGTAGGCGTCCCTGTCGGACTCCAGTGCCGCAAGGCGCTCCGCCGAAGGCGGTCCGTTGCGAGCGGGGATGGAGAAGTTGGCGGTGCGTTGGAAGACGGTGAGCTGGGCCGCCTGGGCCGCGATCAGCGGGATGGACTGGATACCCGAGGATCCGGTGCCGATGACGGCCACTCGCTTGTCGGTGAAGTCCACTCCTTCGTGTGGCCACCGGCTCGTGTAGTAGGTCTCACCGCGAAAGCGATCATGCCCATCGATCTCGGGCGCTTTGGGCAGGGACAGACAGCCGCTGGCCATCACGTAGAACCGGCAGCTCAGCTCTCTCCCGTTCTCCGTACGGACGCGCCAGCGTGTGGCTGACTCGTCCCAAACGGCCGACTCGACGCGGGTGGAGAACACAATGTCGCGGCGAAGGTCGTAGCGGTCCGCCACGAATCTCAGGTACGACAGGATCTCCGGCTGGGTAGCGTACTTCTCCGACCAGGTCCAGTCACGCTCGAGCTCCGGATCGAAACTGTAGGAATAGTCGGTCGTCGGTATGTCGCACCGGGCGCCCGGGTAGCGGTTCCAGTACCAGGTCCCGCCAACGTCCCCGGCAGCGTCGAGGACTACGGTCGAGAAGCCGAGTTGCCTGAGGCGGTGGAGCAGATACAGGCCGGAGAACCCGGCACCCACCACGACGACGTCCACGTCCGAAGACACCAGGCTGCCCGACCCGTCACCTTCAGCCACCATGCGCCCCCCTTTCTACCCGGACGGCGAGAGCCCCGACTGTGGTCGCTCACCTCCGCAGTCTGTCACTCGGCAACCACTGTGTCGACGGACCAGACGGGGGCCACTCGGGGGAGAAGCACCTGAGCTCCTGCTCCGGGAACATGTTCACCGGGTCGGAGCGACGTGAGCGAGTCCTCGCAGTTCCCCAGGTGCTGGCAGAGGAGCACGACGAAAGGGATCGGGGCCGTTTCTTCTCCGGGGCCACTCGTCAATCATGGAGCCGCGTGGTCAGTCCCACTTGGCATACAGCGACTCGGACTTGAGCCGTGAGGGTCGGGCGCACGGTGCGCCCGATGGTGGCCCAGAGGACAGAAGAAACCTTTCCATGGATGGACCATCGAGGGGTCGGCCGAGCAGGTACCCCTGCCCGAATCGGCACCCCAGTCGGCGGAGGACCCGGTCCTGGGATTCCTGCTCGATCCCCTCGGCGATCGTGGTGTGTCCAAGGGCCTCGGCCATCCGGATGATGGCGTTCACGAGAGTGACGGACTCGTTGTCGTCGGAGAGCGTCGCGACGAACGAACGGTCGATCTTCAGGATGTCGATGGGGAGCCGCTGGAGATATGCCAGGGACGAGTAGCCCGTTCCGAAATCATCGATCGCAATTCGGAGACCAAGCTCCTTGAGGGAGCGCAACTCGTGCACCGCGGCGTCAATGTCGTTCATCATGGCGCTCTCGGTGATCTCAACGATCAGGTTCGACGGGTCGAACCCGCTCTCGGAAAGCAGGACTCGTACGGCGCGGTCGATTCCGGCCTCCACCATGTCCCGAGCCGACAGGTTGACACTGATTGAGGCGTCATGAGTGACCAATCCCGATTCTTGCCAGCGGAGGACCTGGCCGCATGCCTCGGTCAGCACGAAACAGTCCACGGCGCCCATGAACCCGGCCTGCTCGGCGAACTCTATGAACGCGGTCGGACGGAGAAGCCCACGAGTGGGATGCAGCCATCGCACCAAAGCCTCGAATCCGACGATCGCCTTTGAGTCGAGATCGACGATGGGCTGATAGTGAACAATCAGGTCGCCATTGGTGAGACCTTGACGAAAGTCCGCCTCGAGCTCGAGCCGCTCCATGACGGTTGTGTGCATGCGGTCCCGGAACTCCTCGTAGCGATCCTTGCCGTTCTCCTTCGCCATGTACAT
>JBEKVF010000412.1:0-2937 GCA_049514295.1 Acidimicrobiales bacterium | reverse complement strand
GCGCCTGACGGACCTCTCCGGCACTCCCTTCCTCGAGATCGCCCAGCCACACCTGAGCGCGTGGGACAGATTCACCAAGCGAGCGTTCGACCTTTGCATCAGCTCGGCGGTGCTCCTGGCGATGTCGCCGCTGCTCCTCGTCGTGGCCGTCGCTGTCAAGCTGAGCTCGCCCGGACCCGTGTTCTTCCGCCAGATCCGCCTCGGCCGCAACGCGGAGCCGTTCGAGGTCATCAAGTTCCGCTCAATGACCATCGACACCGAGGCCGCACCGTCGGGAGAAGCGGCACCCGAGGTCGACGATCCCAACGTCCCCCTGCACGAGCTGCGAAAGAAGAAGTCTGAGACGGGCCGCATCACCCAGTTCGGGGCGTTCCTGCGCCGGACCGGCATGGACGAGATCCCGCAATTCATCAATGTCTTCAAGGGCGACATGTCCGTCGTGGGCCCACGCCCGTTCATCCCGAGCGAGTCGAACGTCGAGGGCTGGGCGACACGCCGCTTCGACGTGCGACCGGGCATCACGGGGCTGTGGCAGGTCTCGGGGCGCAACGACCTGACCAGCAACGATCTCGTGCAGCTCGACCACCTGTATGTGGCGTCGTGGTCGCTGTGGTGGGATCTCAAGATCATGTTCGAGACCCCCATGACGATGGCCCGGGGTACCGGCTCCTACTGAGACGGTTCGCTTCGCCCGTTCGGTCGATGGCCCCGGACACCCGCCAATCGGCGCGATTCGTCATGGCCGGATGTTCCGTCGTCCGAGCTCCTGACTGGCTCGGACATCATGGGCGGGGGTGGTGGGCACCCTGACGCTCCAGCTGGCCTGACCAGGTCGCCGAAACTCCGACGGTAGGTTGCAGGGGATGAGCATGCGGGGACACGCCACGGGGGGTGGCCGCGGGGGTGGATGGAGCGGCATGCGCACCATGCGCCAGGACCGCGCCGTCCTCCAGCACCGGGTCAAGAAGGGCACCGCACGGCGCATGCTCAGCTTCGCCGTCCCCTACCGGACCATCCTTGCCATCTTCCTGCCGGTGGTCATCGTCGATGCGGCGATCGGCGCCGTGAACCCCCTCATCCTGCGCGCCCTGATCGACAACGGCATCTCCAAGCACGACACCCAGCTCGTGATTGAGCTCGCCGTCCTCGTGGCGGTCCTGGCGCTCGTCGATGCCGGCCTGGCTCTCACCGAGCGCCGGATCTCCGCCTACATCGGGGAGAGCCTGATCTACGACATGCGGGCCAAGGTCTTCCGCCACATCCAGCGGATGCCGCTGGCCTTCTTCACCCGCACGCAGACCGGTGCCCTGATCAGCCGGTTGAACAACGACGTGATCGGCGCACAACAGGCCTTCACCGACCTCCTGTCCAACGTGGTGGGCAACTTCGTCACCGTCGTCATCGTCCTCGGAGCCATGTTCTTCCTCAGTTGGAAGATCACGCTGGCGGCCCTCATCCTTCTCCCCATCTTCCTGCTGCCGGCCCGCTTCGTCGGGCAGCGCATCGGCTCGTTGACCAGGGAGGGCTACAACCTCAACAGCGAGATGAACATGGTGATGCAGGAGCGCTTCAACGTGGGTGGGGCGATGCTCGTCAAGCTGCTCGGGAGGCCCGAAGCCGAGGCCGCCTCCTTCGAGCAGAAGGCCGGCCGGGTGCGCGACATCGGCATCGCCCAGTCCACCTATGCTCGCTTCTTCCTCGTCGGGCTGACGCTGACCGCCTCCATCGCTACCGCCCTCGTCTACGGCTTCGGCGGGGTCGCCGCCGCGAACGGCACCCTCCAGGTCGGCACCGTCGTAGCCCTGGCCGCGTACCTCACCCGGCTCTACGGTCCGATGACCCAGCTCTCGAACGTCAACGTGGACGTCATGACCTGCCTCGTCTCCTTCGAGCGGCTGTTCGAGGTCCTCGACATCGTGCCCATGATCAGCGAGGACCCCGAGGCGGTCGACATCCCGCGGGGTCCCGCCTCCATTGAGTTCGACCGGGTCGACTTCGCCTACCCGGGGGCCGAGGAGGTCTCGTTGGCCTCACTCGAGTCGGTGGCCGTCCTGGAGCAGCACGCCCGGCACGAGGTCCTCCACGACGTCTCGTTCCGGGTCGAGCCGGGACAGATGGTGGCCCTGGTGGGCCCATCGGGGGCAGGGAAGACCACCATCTCGAACCTCGTCCCGCGTCTCTACGACGTGACTGCGGGTGCGGTGCGCATCGGCGGGATCGACGTGCGCCAGGCCACCATGGCCTCGGTGCGCGACGTCATCGGCGTCGTGACCCAGGATCCCTACCTGTTCCACGACACGCTGCGGGCGAACCTGCTGTACGCCCGGCCCGAGGCGGCCGAGCCCGACGTGCTCGAGGCACTCGACCAGGCGCAGATCGGCCACATCGTCGACGAACTCCCCGACGGCCTCGACACCGTGATCGGCGAGCGGGGCTACCGGCTCTCGGGCGGTGAGAAGCAGCGGGTGGCCCTGGCCCGACTCATCCTCAAGGCGCCCGACATCGTCGTGCTCGACGAGGCCACGGCCCACCTCGATTCGGAGTCCGAGGCCGCCGTGCAGCGCGCGCTGCGCGAGACGCTGACCGGCCGCACCTCGCTCGTCATCGCGCACAGGCTCTCGACCGTGCGGGAGGCCGACGAGCTCCTGGTGATCGACGACGGGCACATCGTCGAGCGCGGCACCCACGCCGGCCTCCTGGCGGAGAACGGCCTGTACGCCGAGCTCTACCGGACCCAGTTCGCCGACCAGGAGGAGCCGGTCGAGACCTGATCGGGCGGGGGCAGCTCCTGGGCCAGCTGCTCGCCGACCGGGGTGATGAAATCGCGGCGCAGCCAGTTCGCGCCGTCGACGACCAGGGTGTGGCCCGTCACGAAGGCGGCATACAGGTCACGGCCCACCCCAGCTCGTGCAGGCGACGCGGGCGAGCGGCGCGCGT
>JBEKVF010000411.1:0-2953 GCA_049514295.1 Acidimicrobiales bacterium | reverse complement strand
ATGCCGGCACAATGTCCCTCCTCGGCCACACCGTCCCGCGGCACCGTGATGTGGCCCTGGCCCGGGTCGGGGCCATCGTGGACGAGCCCCGCTTCCACGGCCACCTGACCGGCCGCCAGAACCTGCAGATCCTTGCCGCAGCGCGTGAGCCAGCGGCCAAGGGCCGGATCACACCGGCACTCGAGCGCGTCGGCATCCTCCATCGAGCCGACGACAAGGTGTCGAAGTACTCCATGGGCATGCGCCAACGGCTGGGCGTTGCCGCCTGCTTACTCGGGGATCCCCAGCTGCTCCTTCTCGACGAGCCCATGAACGGCCTCGACCCGGCGGGGATGCTCGACATGCGCGACATGATCAAGTCGCTCGTGTCCGAAGGTCGCACCGTGGTGCTGTCGTCGCATCTCCTCGACGAGGTCGAGCGCACCTGCGATGCGGTGGCCATCGTCGACCGCGGCACGGTGATCCGGCAGGGACCGATCTCCCAGCTGCTCGCTGGGTCGTCCTTCGAGGTGCAGGTCGAGTGCTCCGACCCCGACCGGGCCGGCACCTTGCTTGCGGGGACGGTGTTCGGCGCACGCGTGCAGGTCGGGCCGTCCGGACTCGCGATCTCACTACCGGAGGGGACCGGGCGCGATGCCATCGCAGAGATCAACCGTGTACTGGTGGAGGGTGGGGTCTCGGTGTACCGGCTCCAGCACGTGCAGGCGTCGCTCGAGCAGTGGTTCCTCTCGGTGACGAGCCGATTGGGGGGAACCCAATGACGACGGTCTCCGACATCGGCACGCCGGTTCCGGGTCCGGCTCCCCTCCCGACCCCAGCGGGCGCGGCGAACGATCACCGCGGCTCGTGGATCCCGACGTGGGGCATGGTCACCACGCGCTTCATGGAGCTGCGCAAGCGGCGCGGGCTGATGATCGCCCTGATCGCGGTCAACATCGGCATCCCGGTCGTCTTCCTCGGCGTGCGCCTCGTCTCGCACGCCGTCGACCCCAAGTCCTACGGGCCCGCCGGCGGCTACAGCATCTTCACCACACTTGTGGCCGGCTTCATGTACATCTTCGGGTTCGTCGTGGCGGAGGTCGTGGGCTCCACTGCGGGGTCGGTCGACCTCACCGAGGGGATGTTCCGCCACCTCGTCATCACGGGCCGTTCCCGGCTGGCCCTGTACTTCGCGCGCATCCCGGCCGGGCTGGCCATCGTCATCGCCATGGTGGCGGTCGGCTACACCATCGTCTGTGCCGTGTGCGTGTTCGCCGCGCCGACGCAGCTCAACTACGACGGTGTCAACGTGCCGCAGAGGCTCTCGCGTCCCGCCCTGGACAGCTGGGCGGCGTCGCACGCCGACGAGGTCATCTGCAATTTCAACTTCAACGGGGGCGAAGGGCAGAACGGCCCGCCGCCGCCGAACGTGCCCTGCGGAGGCGGGCAATCGAGCGGTCCCCCGCCAGGGACGGTGATCCAGACAAAGGGAGGGGGGACGATCACCGTCCCCGCCACTGAATCGCCAGCCCAGATTCGGGCGTTCGCGGTCTCGGTCGCCAACCAGGACTACGCGGACTACCACTCGAACTTCCTGGTCCCCTCCACCACGCTGATGGTCGACGTCGGCCTGTGGATCGCGCTCGAGGCGACCATCGGGTTCACGGTCGGCCTCGGGCTGGCCTCGCTGATGGGTCAACGGACGGTGCCGGTGATCCTCCTCATCGTGCTGGAGCTGATCCTGACGCCCATCTTCAGCCGCCACATCATCTCGCACCTGCTCAACATCCAGCGGGGGATCGTGGGAGTGGCCATGGCCCACATCGAGCCGGGAGGTCTACCCGCGCCGTTCAGCGGGGGTGGCTCGGGTGGCGGCGGGCCTGCAGTAAACCCGCTGATTCCCGAGTCCACCTTGGCGTCGTCGTTGGTGATCGTGGGCTGGATCGTGTTCTGGACCGCCATCGGGGCCTGGCGGATGATGACCAGGGACGCTTGAGGACCGGGCTCCGGCGACCTCAGGGCGCCACGAAACCGACCGAGGCCACTAGCCGCTCGCTCTCGATCCACAGGCGCGTCGCCGCCTCGTCGTTTCGGGCCTGCCGGCTCATGTGCCCCGGCTTGGAGCGGACCCAGTACATGCCCGTCTTGGCGGTCACGTCGGGCGAGGTGGCCAGGTAGAGGGAGGTCTTCGCGCCGCGCCGGGGGCTGATCTCGAAGGGCCGCACGAGGCGCATGCCGAAGCCCATGAACCCGGTCAGGTCCCCGTCCATCCCGAACCCGCTGCGCACCGGACCGGGGTGGACCGCGTTCGCCGTGACGCCGGAGCCCTTGAGCCGCTTCGCCAGTTCGCGGGTGAACAGGACGTTGGCCAGCTTGGAGCGGGAGTAGGCCTCCATCGCCTTGTACCCCTTCTCGCTCTGCAGGTCCTCGAACCG
Organism: Acidimicrobiales bacterium; assembly: GCA_049514295.1. GTDB lineage: Bacteria > Actinomycetota > Acidimicrobiia > Acidimicrobiales > RAAP-2 > Bog-473. Next base: position 539 of record JBEKVF010000411.1, on the reverse strand, counting down.
CAAGCCGCCCCACGCGGCATGGTGCCCGACCGACGTCACGTTGACGATCCGCGACGGCGCGCCGGACCGCAAGCGGTCGAGCAGGAGGTTGGTCAGGGCGAAGTGGCCGAGGTGGTTGACCCCGAACGTGTACTCGAACCCCTGGGCGGTGAGCGTGCGCTCCGACCACGTGCCGCCGGCGTTGTTGACGAGGACGTCGACGCGATCCCAGCGGGAGAGGATGTCCTCGGCGGCCTTCCGGACCGAGGCCAGATCGGCCAGATCGAGCGGCACGACATGCACGTCGTCGTTCCAGGTCCGCTGGGTGACCTCCCGTGCCGCCACCTCCGCCTTGGCCTGGTTCCGGCAGGCCAGCACCGTGGTGGCCCCGAGCGCCGCCACGCCGACGGCGGTCTCGAAGCCGATGCCGACGTTGGACCCGGTGACGACGACGACCTTGCCTTGCATGCTCATGGAGTGGGTCAGCCTACGCAGGCCGGCGGCGGATGTTCGAGCCTCACGCTGCGCGGGCTCCTGGAGCTCCCGCTGCGCGTCTCACG
>JBEKVF010000410.1:0-2970 GCA_049514295.1 Acidimicrobiales bacterium | reverse complement strand
GTCCGACCTGCACGCCCTGGCCGACTTCCCCCATTTCACTGGCCTGATGGACTCGGTGGGCGTGCCCGCCCTCGACCCGACGGCCGACTGCGTGTTCGGCCACGAGTTCTGTGCCGAGGTGGTCGAGCACGGTCCCGACACCGCCGGCACGCTGCCGGTGGGGACCCGGGTGTGCTCGGTGCCCATCGTCCTCGGGCCGACAGGGGTCGAGCAGATCGGCTACTCCAATGCCTACCCGGGCGCCCTGGCCGAGCACATGGTGCTCCAGGAGCTGCTCTGCCTCCCGGTGCCCGACGGGCTCGCCACCGACCTGGCCGCGCTGACCGAGCCGCTCGCCGTCGGGGAGCACGCCGTCGGGCTGGCGGGCCTCACCGAGGGCCAGCCCTGCCTCGTCGTGGGGTGCGGGCCGGTCGGGCTGGCCGTGATTGCCGCGCTGAAGGGACGGGGCCACGGCCCGGTCCTGGCCGCCGACTTCTCCCCGGCCCGGCGCCTCCTCGCCGAGGCCTTCGGGGCCGACGAGGTCCTCGACCCCGCCGAGGGCTCACCCCACGACCGCTGGCCCGACTTCGGCATCGCCCGCACCGTCATGGAGCGCATCGGGGCGGGCATGCTCGGGGCCGCCGTCAAGGACCCGGTCATCTTCGAGGCGGTCGGCGTGCCGGGCATGCTCCAGTCGCTGATCGCGGAGGCCCCGCCGCACAGCCGGATCGTGGTGGTGGGGGTGTGCATGCACACCGACTCCATCGAGCCCTTCATGGCGGTGGTCAAGGAGATGGAGCTCCGCTTCTCCTTCGGCTACACCCCCGACGAGTTCGCCGCCACGCTGGCCCGGCTGGCCGACAGCGTCCCCGGAGCCGACCTGCTGGTCACGTCCGTGGTCGACCTGGCCGGTGCGCCGGGCGCCTTCGACACGCTGCGCACGCCGGGCGAGCACGGCAAGATCCTCGTGAAGCCGTAGGGACGACCCGAACGACACCGACACACCCGAACGACACCGACACACCCGAACGACACCGACACACCCGAACGACACCGACACACTGGAGAGCGATGACCACCATTGACGCCGACGGCCGCCTCAAATTCGGGATCTTCCTGGCCCCGTTCCACCCGGTGGGCCAGAACCCGACGCTGGCGCTCGAGCGCGACCTGCAGCTCATCGAGCACCTCGACGAGCTCGGCTTCGACGAGGCGTGGTTCGGCGAGCACCACTCGGCCGGCTACGAGATCATCGCCTCACCCGAGGTGTTCATCGCCGCCGTCGCGCAACGCACGCGCCACATCCGCCTCGGCACCGGCGTCTCCTCGCTCCCCTACCACCACCCGTTCATGCTGGCCGACCGCATGGTCCTCCTCGACCATCTCACGCACGGTCGCGTCATGTTCGGCGTCGGCCCCGGCGCGCTCCCCTCCGACGCCTTCATGATGGGCATCGACCCGGCCAAGCAGCGCGACATGATGGAGGAGTCGCTCGAGGCGATCCTCCAGCTGCTCGCCGGCGAGACGGTCTCCATGGAGACGGAGTGGTTCAAGCTGGTCAAGGCCCGGCTGCAGCTGCTGCCCTACCAGCGCCCCTTCCCCGAGGTGGCGGTCGCGGCGCAGGTGTCCCCGGCGGGGCCGCGGGCGGCGGGGCGCTTCGGCTGCAGCCTTCTCTCCCTCGGCGCAACAACAACGGGGGGCTTCGACGTGCTGGGCTCGCACTGGGACGTGATGGAGGAGCGGGCCGCCGAGTTCTCCACCACGGTCGACCGCAACCGGTGGCGGCTCGTCGGGCCGATGCACATCGCCGACACCAAGGAGCAGGCGGTGGCCGACGTGGCCTTCGGCCTCGCCGAGTGGGTGGATTACTTCGAGCGGGTGGCCGCCCTGCCCCTGGCGCCCGACACCGAGAACTTCGAGTCGCTCGTCGACGCCCTCAACGCCTCGGGCATCGCCGTCATCGGCACGGTCAACGACGCCATCGCGCAGATCGAGCGCCTACAGGCCCAGTCCGGGGGCTTCGGCACCTACCTGGTCATGGGCCACGAATGGGCCGACACCGCCGCCACCCAGCACTCCTACGAGCTGATCGCCCGCTACGTGGCGCCGCGATTCCAGGGCTCCGCGGCGTCGCTCACCCGGAGCCGGGACTGGGCCGCCGAGAACCGACCGGAGTTCATTGGCAGCGCGGTGAACGCCGTCATGTCGGCCATTCAGACGCACCAAGAGGAGAAAGCGGCCAAGTCGACCCATGCCTGACATCACCCATGAACGGATCCCGGCCAACGGAATCGAGCTCCACGTGGCCGTCGCTGGCCCCGCCGACGGCCCGCCCGTCGTGCTCTGCCACGGCTTCCCCGAGCTCTGGTACTCCTGGCGCCACCAGCTCGGCGCCCTGGCCGACGCCGGCTACCGGGCCATGGCCCCCGACCTGCGCGGCTACGGCGGTAGCTCGCGTCCGCCCGAGGTCGCCGACTACGGCTCCGACAAGCTGACCGGTGACATGGCGGGCCTGCTCGACCACTACGGCTACGAGCAGGCGGCCTTCGTGGGCCACGACTGGGGGGCGATGCTGGTCTGGGAGATGGGGCGTCTCCGCCCCGAGCGGGTGTCGTCCATCTGCAACATGAGCGTCCCCTACACGAACTCGCCCGCGCCGCCCACGGAGATCTTCGAGGTGATCTTCGAGGGGAAGTTCTTCTACATGCTCTACTTCCAGCCCGTCGGCCCGGCCGAGGCGGAGTTCGAGGCCGACCCGCGCCTGTTCCTGCGCACCATGCTCTACGCCGCCGGCGGAGAGGGGATGGCGGCCGACTCGAACCCGCTGCCCGACGCCGCCCGCGAAGGCACCCGCTTCATGGACATCCTGTCGCCCGCGCCCGACGTGCTCCCGGGCTGGATCACCGAGGCCGACGTCGACGTGTACGCCGCCGCCTTCGAGGAGAGCGGCTTCTTCGGGCCCATCAGCTTCTACCGCAACATGGACGCCAA
>JBEKVF010000409.1:0-2975 GCA_049514295.1 Acidimicrobiales bacterium | reverse complement strand
ATGAGGTCAGGGTGCGCCGGCGTGGACCAGAACGCGGCGGCTGAGCGGGCGAGCGTGTAGGGGCGTTATCGGCGCTTCAGCCAGCGAGGCCGTGCGCCTGCAGGAACGCTCGCTGTTCGTCGTGCATCTCGTCGGGGAGCTGCCGAAACCAGTCGAGGCGACCCTGCACGGTTGTCAGCGTCTCGTCTGGAGGTAGGTGGGTGCGGAACGCCAGGCCGACGGGCGAGTCGATGCCCTGTCGGATGTGGCTCGGGTACTCGATGTAGCCCTGGAGTTCGTCGATGACAACATCGGCGTTGATCTCGTCGAGCGCGACCCGGTGGACAGCCGCGACCAATGGCTCCGCGAACCGGACCGTTCCCCCTGGGAGGGTCCATAGGCCGTCGCACGGGCCACCGATCCGACGGGCCAGCAGCACGCCGAGCTCTGAGCAGATGACGACCTCCACGGTGAGGCGGGGAACCTTCTGGAAGATCGCCCGGTACTCGGCCTCTGGGAGCGGCCCCGTCACGTCACCCGCACTTACCGGGCCTACTCCCATCGCATCACCACGGGGGCGACTGGGGGTATTGCAGGCCCAAGAGGCGCATCAGGTCGTGCAGCGCCTCGCCGTGCGCCTCCTTGGCGATGGCCAAGGCCCGCGGGAGGTCCAAGTTTTTGAACAAAGCCCGTTGCACCTCTTCGGCCGCCGCTGAAGATCTCCTCGGCTTTGTCTCGAGGATCCGAAGTTCCTCGATCTGCTGCTCGGCTTGATCGAGCTCGGACTCATCAAACTCCCAGGATTCGTGCCACGGCCGCGACAGGATGATGAATCGGATGGCGGCGGCAGACCAGCGTTCGAGAAGGTCATGGACGAACACCAGGTTGCCGGTGGACTTTGCCATCTTCTGGCCACCCGCCATCACGGACCCGATATGCATCCAGGATCGGGCGAAGGGCCGCACGCCTGTGAACGCCTCTGCCTGAGCAGCTTCATAGGCGTGGTGCGGGAAGACCAGATCGGCGCCTCCGGCGTGCAGGTCTACCGTGGCGCCGAACGTCGTAAGCGCCATGGCCGTGCACTCCGCGTGCCAGCCAGGCCGCCCCGGGGCCCACGGACTCGGCCATGCCGGCTCGTCCCCGATCGAGCGGACCCACAAGGCGGCATCGAGCGGATCGTCCTTGTTCGGGTCGTCAAGGTGACCCCCGCGTTCGCCCGCCAGCGAGACCGCCTCCTCGCGGCCGAGTCCGACGGTTTCGTGGACCGCCCCACCGCGGAAATAGACGGATCCGTTTCGTTCATAGGCAACGTTCCTAGCCAGAAGTTCGACGGCCAGGGCAATGACGCCATCGACGTGGTCATGGCTGCGGGGCTCGAACGCCGGACGGGCGATGCCCAGCAATTCCATGTCGCGCTCGAAACGGTAGGACTGCTGGGTGGCCAACGACTTCCACGGCACGTCCTGCTCCTTGGCCTGGATGAGCAGATGATCGTCGACGTCGGTAATGTTGCGGCACACCTCGACGGGGTTCCCGGTCAGGTGCAGGACTCGAGCGGCCATGTCGGCCCAGACGAATGTGGCGGCGTGACCCAGGTGTGTGGTGTCATACGGGGTAATGCCGCAGACGTAGATGCGCCCCGTACCCAAGATGGGCAACCGGACGCCGTTGATCTGCACGACGTCGTGTCCCGTTTCGTCAGTCAAAGCCATAGCGCCCTTTCTCCACAACGTGGAGCCTCTTAGTTCTCTCGTTGACCTTCGGGCTACCGGTGACAACCAGAGGATCGTGACACCAACCCGATACGGCGGACACCTTCATTGGCTTCCGGCGGCCTGACGCCCATGCGTCGCGAAGCGAAAGCCGTCGTTGTGGGAGAACTCGGTCACCATGCTGAATCGATCCGCCCGGAGCACAGTATGGCGCCACTCGACAGGTTGATCGTTGTAGCAGCCGAGCCGTTCGATCGAAAATGCGGCGTGGCGCGAGGACATCGCGAGCGCCTCTCGGTCCGCTCTGTCGGGCACTAAGGCACGGATCGTTTCCCTGCCACCGGTCAACGAGATATCGACGTGTTTGGCCAGCTCGTCGTACAAGGCGGTGTGCGAGAAGTCCACCTTGAGCAACGGTGTCCCGATGCTCGCGGGCATCCAGACACGATCGAGAGCCAGCGGGGTCCCGTCGGCCAGCCGGAGCCGCTCGAGATAGAAGAGCGGCTCATTCGTTGTCTTGGCGAGATGAGCTGCGGCCTCTGTATCCGCACGGATCTCGAGAGCCCTGATCACGCTCCGTTGTTCGAGCCCCGAATCCTCCACCGAGGCAAAGAGGCTGTAGAGGGCGCCAACTGGTTGTTGGATCTCGGGCGGGGTCGCCACCCGGGGCCTCCGCCCGCGCTCGGCCACCACCACCCCGTCGGCGCGTAGCCGGCGCAGAGCCTCGCGCACGGTATTGCGGCTCACCTTGTACTCGCCCACGAGAAACATCTCACCGGGAAACCAGCCCTCGAATTCGCCCGCCTCCAGGCGACGAAGGAGATCCCGTTGGAGCTGGGACCAGAGCGGCTCGGGACTCTTGCGGTCCATCGTCTCGCTCGGGGCACCGGTCATGGATTTACCGCTTCCAGCCTACAACATTTGAGGGTAATGTACCAACATTCCAACATTTAAGACCCCGTCCTGGAGGTCCCCGTGGTCAACGTAGAGGTCCTCGCGACCGACGAGCTTGGCGACCGGAGCTACGTGGCTCACGACGGGCAGGCCGCAGTGGTCATCGACCCCCAGCGTGACATCGACCGGGGGGCTCCGCTGCACCCTCGTCCTAGAGACGCATATCCACAATGATTACGTCAGCGGTGGCCTCGAGTTGGCCACCCGGACCGGGGCTGCCTACGTGGTGGCCGGCACCGAGGAAGTGGCGTTTGACCGCCGGCCGGTCTCTGACGGGGACGAGCTCACTGCGGGCCGCATGACCGTGAATGTCGTCGCGACCCCGGGCCA
>JBEKVF010000408.1:0-2980 GCA_049514295.1 Acidimicrobiales bacterium | reverse complement strand
CGAGCCGACCTGATCTGGGGCACCGTGCCCCGGCTGGTGGAGGACGCGGCGGAGCGCCACGGCACCACGGAGGCCCTGGTCGACGGCGACATCCGCCTGACCTACGCGCAACTGGCGCCCGAGGTGGACCGGTACGCCAGGGGCTTCGTGGCCGCCGGCGTCGGGGTGGGGGAGCGGGTGACGATGTGGGCGCCCAACTGCGCAGAGTGGATGCTCGCCGCGCTGGGCGCGCTGCGCGCCGGTGCCGTGCTGGTACCGCTCAACACGCGGTTCAAGGGCGGCGAGGCGGCGTACATCGTGCGGAACGCCGGGGCGACGACGCTCGTCACGGTGCGAGGATTCCTCGGCGCCGACTACCCCGCCATGCTGGCCGGGGAAGAGACCGGAGCGCTCGCCCGCATCATGGTGCTGCGCGACGAGGGTGACGCCGCGCCCGGCCCCGACGGGGTCCTGGTCGTCGGCCTGGGCGAACTCCTGGCCGCGGGCGACGGGGTCGAGCCCTCGGCCACCGCGGCCCGCGCCGCGGCGGTGCAGCCGGGTGACGTGTCCGACCTCATCTTCACCTCGGGCACCACGGGCCATCCGAAGGGCGCGGCGACGACCCACGCCCAGTCGCTCCGCACGTTCGGGACGTGGTCGTCCATCGTGGGCTTGCGGGCCGGCGACCGCTACCTCGTGGTGAACCCCTTCTTCCACACCTTCGGCTACAAGGCGGGGATCCTGGCCTGCATCATGGCCGGGGCCACGGTGGTGCCCGAGCCGGTGTTCGACGCCACGGCGGTGATGGAGCGCATCGCGTCGGAGCACATCAGCGTGCTGCCCGGGCCGCCAACCTTGTACCAGACGCTGCTCGCCGACCCCCGGCGCGCCGAGTACGACCTCTCGTCGCTCCGGCTCGGGGTGACGGGCGCGGCCGTCGTGCCGGTCGAGCTCGTGGAGGCCATGGGCGAAGAGCTCGGTTTCGACACGGTCCTCACCGCCTACGGCCTCACCGAGTCGTGCGGCACGGTCACGATGTGCCGCCGCAGCGATCCGCCCGCCGTCGTGTCGGCCACGTCGGGGCGCGCCATCCCCAGCCTCGAGGTGCGCGCGGTGGCAGGGGGGGCGGAGGTCCCGCCCGGTGAGCCGGGCGAGATCGTCGTGCGGGGCTACACCGTGATGTCGGGCTACTGGGGGAACGATGAGGCGACGGCCGAGGCGATCGACGCCGAGGGCTGGCTGCACACTGGCGACATCGGCGTCATGGACGCGGCGGGCAACGTGACCATCACGGACCGGGTCAAGGACATGTACGTGGTGGGTGGCTTCAACGCCTACCCGGCCGAGATCGAGGCCATTCTGCGCGGCCACGATGCGGTGGCCCAGGTTGCCGTGGTCGGCATCCCCGACGAGCGCATGGGGGAGGTGGGCTGCGCCTATGTCATCCCCACCGAGGCGGCACCCGACCCCGACGAGCTGGGTCGCTCCATCCTCGGCTGGTCACGGGGGGCCATGGCCAACTACAAAGTGCCCCGCAGCGTGGTGCTGGTCGCCACGCTGCCGGTGAACGCCAGCGGGAAGGTGCTCAAGCGCGAATTGCGCGAGCGCCACGCGGCCGGCGTGGACCACGTCGTCACCAACGAGAGGAGCGAGTAAGTGCGAGGAATCGTCTACACGGGAGATGGGGTTGAGTTCACCGACGCGCTCGAGGTTCGTGGCCCGGGCCCGAACGAGGTACAGGTCCGTATACGGGCGGCGGGCGTGTGCCACTCGGACCTCTCGGTCATCAACGGGACGATCCCGTTCCCCGCGCCGGCCGTGCTCGGCCACGAGGGCGCCGGCGTCGTCGAGGCGGTGGGGGACGCGGTGCGGTCCGTGAAGCCGGGCGACCACGTGGTGATCGCCACCCTGGCCAGTTGCGGCGCCTGCCGGGCCTGCAGCACCGGTCACCCGACGTGGTGCAAGAGCTCCCTCGGCAACATCTCGACGCCGTTCACCTTCAAGGGGAAGCCGGCCTCCAACTTCGCGGCGGCGTCGGTCTTCTCGGAGCTGACCGTCGTGAGCGAGGTGCAGGCCGTGCGCATCCCCAAGGAGATCCCGCTGTCGTCGGCCTGCCTGATCGGGTGCGGAGTGCTCACCGGCGTAGGTGCCGTGCTGAACCGGGCCAAGGTGCGGCCCGGTGACACGGCGGCCGTCTTCGGCGTGGGCGGGGTCGGCCTCAACGTGATCCAGGGGCTGCGCATCGCCGGAGCGACCAGGATCGTGGCGGTGGACACCGTGGCGGCCAAGGAGGAGCTCGCACGGCAGTTCGGCGCGACACACTTCGTCGATGCCACCGCGGGCGACGCCGCGGCGGCGGTGCGCGAGCTCGTCCCGGCCAACCGGGAGTCCGCCGCCGGTGCCCTCTCCCCTCTCGGCGGGGTCACATGGGCCTTCGACTGCGTGGGGCACCCCGCAGTCCTGCGCAGCGCGCTGGACTGCCTGGACTGGAGCGGCACTGCGGTGGCCATCGGCATCCCACGCCGCGGCACCGAGGTGTCGGTCGACATCAACGCGCTGACCTACGTCGACCGGGGGCTGCTCGGCTGCCGTTATGGCTCGGCCCGACCGCACCACGACATCCCGCTCATGGTCGACCTCTACCAGGCTGGGCTCCTGATGCTCGACGAGCTGGTGTCGCTTACCCGTCCCCTCGACCGCTTCGGTGAAGTAGTCGACGAGATGCATGCCGGGCACGTGGCGCGCGGCGTGCTCATATTCGACTAGAAACGCGCCATGCCAACAGCACGCGCGGCGGGAGCGCGGTCATGAAGGGTGTCATCCTGGCCGGAGGCACGGGCTCGCGCCTGTACCCGCTGACGCGCATCACGAACAAGCACTTGTTGCCCATTTACGACCGCCCGATGATCGCCTGGGCGATTGAGGCCGTGGTGTCGAGCGGCATCGACGAGATCATGCTCGTCACCGGGGGGACGCACGCCGGTGAGTTCCTGCGGTTGCT
>JBEKVF010000407.1:0-2989 GCA_049514295.1 Acidimicrobiales bacterium | reverse complement strand
AGGTGGACATACGCGACGACGCCCCCGGCGACCGCCCGGAGGACGAAGCATGATGCGACCACGGCCAGCTCCATCACAGGCTCTCGCTTGAGGCGAAGGCTGTAGGCGATGCTCAACCCGGCGTAGGTGGCTACGACGACCCCGAGACCCCAAGGGCCGATGAGCAGCGCGGCGGCGATGGCCAAAGCAATGAGCCCGATCCCGACACCGAGCGCCAAGCCGGGCCGTAGGGCACGACTCGCGACGGGCCTGCACCGCTTGGTGGGGTGGTGCCGATCGGATTCGGCGTCGACGACATCGTTGACGAGGTACGTACCGGAGGCGACGACACAGAACACCAGAAAGGCGCCGACGACGCGGAGTGTGGTGTGCCACTCACCGAGCACGCCCGCGGCGGCGGGTGCCATGAACACGAGCACGTTCTTGATCCACTGCCTTGGACGCATTCCCCGCACGATCGGGCCAAACGTCGAGCGGAGCCCGGTCGCCGGCAGGTCGTGCAGGGTCGCGGTGCTCGCACCAGATGGTGTCTCGTCGGCCGGTACCTGCTCTACCCACGTCACGGGGACACCGCCGACATGGTGATGAAGTCTCGTGCCCACCACGTCTGGAAGTAGCGGCCGGGTGTACCCGTCATTCCGGCCAGGAGCTCAGAGCCGTTGGTGGGAGTGGCCGGACCGCCCGGAGTCGACGGCTGGTACGTGCTGTAGTTCACCCAGTCCGTGTTGATGTCGAGCTCCATCGCCCGCACCGCGCCAGCCCGCACGAGGATGGTGGCGAGGTCGGCGATGTCGAGCCCGGGACCACCGACGTAGACGAGGGCGCCGTTCGCGGTCACGCCGAGCCCCGAACGCCACACGTACAGACCGCCGCCGAGGGTCGCGCCCCATTGCGTCGGATCCGAGCCGTACGCTGCGGGGACAACCTGCCCGTTGTCGACCAGCACGTCGAGATTTTGGCGCACGGACACGACGTTGGGGCCCATGGTGGCGTCACGCCCCCATTGCGCCACCGTCGCGGTGCCGTTCTTGTAGACCACGAACGAGGCCGCTCCCGTCCGCAGCGGAACGACCGTCTTGTTGTCCGTGTAGTACCCGCCGTTGGCGTCGGACATCAGGAAGCCTGCGTTGAAGGCGGAGACCACTGTCGTCGCATCCGTGGGTGAGATCGGAGCGGTGTGGGTGTAGGGGCCGCCACCAGGTATCTGGCTGCCCGAGTAGAGCGTGGCCTTGAGGAGCTTCGTGTCCATCCAGGCCACGCCCACGACGTAGCTCGTGTGGATCGCGCTCGGGCGCACCATGGTCTCGTAGACGGCCGGCAGCCCGTGGACCAATCGACCGGCCGGTGACCACTGACCCTCACCGGCAACGGGCGGGCTCGCGATAGGCACGATCGGAGCCGGAGCCGGAAGGTGTGGCGCGGTGACAGCAACCGGAGTGGTGCGCAGCACCTTGGGTTTGTGGATGGTTCCGGGGGCGAGGGCGCCGCCGATCTTCGGCTGGTGATGGGAGTACCACTCGTTCTCAGCCCACACGACGACGGATGCCCCTCCGTGCTCGCGGAACCACTCCGCGGCGCGCGCTCCTACCGAGGACCCCAGAGCCGGGTTGGTCAGCGCGCCACCGAGTGAGATGGCGAGCCAGAGGAGGAGGACGCTGAGGGTGGCGGCGCCGACGGCCAGAATGCGCCGCCGCCTGCGGTGGATGCGCGCCTTCGACCACCGGGCCTTCCCGGACGGCCCGGCCTGCTGCGCGCGCGGCTGAATCTCGCGCTCGTCCACCGATGGGCTCAGCACCTTCGCTCCACGAGGTGCAGTGCCTGTGTCGGGCAGGCGCGGACCGCGCGCACGGCGTGATCGACGAGGGCAGGGGCGACGTCCTCTCCGTCGATGATCGGGTATCCCCACCGATCGAGCTCAATGCGTTCGGGGAGCATCTCGGCACAGACCCCGCTTCCGTCGCACGCGATCGGGTCGACCATCAGCTCCAAGGTCCAGCGGCTCATGCTTTGCTCACCAGCCTCCTCCTCGCCGTCCTGTCGGCAACGGGGAGCACTCGCGCTGCATGCGTCTGGGGGCAAGACCCTCGCCGTTGGTGCGATATCACCTCGTCGGAGAAGACGCTCAACCCGGTGCGTACGAAACGGGCCACTCCGTCAGGGTGGCGGCAGGCGCCACGTCCCTCCACCAGGTTACAGATCTCGAGGATGCGCTCGACGCGAGGCCCGCTCGAAGAGCCGTAGGCGAGCCGCTCCATGGCGTCGGCCAGCTCGGCGAGGCCATGGACACAGGGGCCGCACTGTCCGGCGCCCTGACCCTCCATGTACCGGACGACGTCAGCCATCTCGGCCAGCGGGCAGACGTCGGGCGGGAGGAGAGCCACCACGCCGGCACCGAGCGTTGCACCGGCTCGCCGCGCGGCCTTCTCGGACACCGGGAGCTCGCCGAAGGTCGCCGGACTGACCCATCCGCCTCCGTAGCCACCGAGGAGGAACCCCCGGGCGCGGGCCACGTCTTCGGGCCGGAGGCCCGTGGCCTTGCAGAGCGAAGATCCCAGCACCGCCTCGACGATCAGCGGTCCGTCGGGGCGGGTGACGGTCAACAGCATGGTGCCGGGGTTGTCGGGCGTGCCGACCTGCCGGAACCATTTCGGCCCGAAACGGGCGATGAGGGCGACGTGGGCGAGCGTCTCGACGTTCTGGACCAGGGTTGGCCGGCCCCCGACGCCGCGCTCGCGGATGGAGGTCAGTCCCACAAAGCCGGGGATCGCACCTCGGCGCCCGCCGAGTGCGTTGACGACGGCGGACTCCTGCCCGGAGATGAAGGTGTCTGCCGATTCGGCGATCTCGAACGTGATCGGATCGAGGCGGTGGGCGCGGCGCTCGGCCACGGCGGCCTCGACGACAGGGATGCTCGACGCGGGGACGTACACGATGGCCTGCTGCGCCCGCAGCGCGCTTCCGGCGAGCATCAGCCCGTCGAGTACCAGGT
>JBEKVF010000406.1:0-2992 GCA_049514295.1 Acidimicrobiales bacterium | reverse complement strand
TCGTTGATCGTGACGTGCGCCCACGCCGGGTCGTCGGGCGGGGGCGGCAGGTGGGCCAGGTGCGGCCGCTGCCACGGGAGGTCGTGGTGGTGCAGCAGCGCGGGGCGGCCCGCGCACGCCGACGCGACCAGGGCCGCCGCCGGCGGGTTGAGGGGCAGCGAGCAGAGGTTCTCGACGATGACGAGATCAGCCTCGGCGAGCGCGTCCCGCACCTCGGCCCGGGTGGGGGGTTCTGGCGCGTCGATGGCCAACCCAGGTAGCAGCGTGTCGACGGGGCCGGAGCCGGCGACGGTGCGGACGACCCAGCCCAGGGTGCCCAGCGCAGTAGCCCATTTAGCCGCCTCGACGGAGACCCCGTCGCCGCCGCCCAATCGGAACGAGACCAAGCACGCCGTCGCCACGACGGCACTGTACGCGCGCTGGAGTGGCTGTTTCGCAGGTCGACTAGCGTTGCCCCGATGGCGAAGCGTGCACTGATCACGGGCGTCACCGGCCAGGACGGGTCGTACCTGGCCGAATTCCTGCTGTCGCAGGGCTACACGGTGATCGGCATGGTGCGGCGCTCGAGCACCCTGAACTTCGAGCGCATCGCTCACATCCAGGACCAGATCGAACTCGTCGCCGGCGACCTCCTCGACGAGGTGTCCCTCATCAACATCCTGCGCGACCACCGGCCGAACGAGGTCTACAACCTGGCCGCCCAGTCGTTCGTCCAGACCAGCTTCAGCCAGCCCGTGCTCACCGGCGAGACCACGGCCCTGGGCGTCACCCGCGTCCTCGACGCCATCCGCCTGGTCGACCCGGAGATCCGCTTCTACCAGGCCAGCTCCTCGGAGATGTTCGGCAAGGTCCAGGAGGTCCCCCAGCGGGAGTCGACCCCCCTCCACCCGCGCAGCCCCTACGGGGTGGCCAAGGTCTACGGGCACTGGATCACGGTCAACTACCGCGAGAGCTACGGCCTGCACGCCTCCTCCGGCATCCTGTTCAACCACGAGTCCCCCCGCCGCGGCCTGGAATTCGTCACCCGCAAGGTCACCCACGGCGTGGCCCGCATCGCCCACAAGCTCGACGACAAGCTGGCGCTGGGGAACCTCGACGCCCAGCGGGACTGGGGCTACGCCGCCGACTACGTCCGGGCCATGTGGCTGATGCTCCAGCAGGACGTGCCCGGCGACTACGTCGTCTCGACGGGGCAGACCCATGAGGTGCGCGAGCTGTGCCGCCTGGCCTTCAATGCGGCGGGGCTCGACTGGGAGCAGCACGTCGTCATGGACGAGCGGTTCCTGCGACCGGCGGAGGTGGACCTACTGGTCGGCGACCCCGCCAAGGCGCACCAGGTCCTCGGCTGGCAGCCCGAGGTCGACTTCGCCGGCCTCGTCGCCATGATGGTGGAGGCCGACATGGACCTGATCCGCAAGAGTCTCAGGTAACCGGGGGGCCGCCGCGCTCCTGTCACCTGCCATACCAGCCGCGATCTCGGCCGATCCGGCCGGCGCCCTCGTTGCCTTCGGGGCAGGGATTCTCTCCTTCGTCTCCCCCTGCGTCCTCCCGCTCGTCCCGGGCTACGTCTCCATGGTGTCGGGCCTCTCTGCGGCCGAGCTGGAGGCGGGTGGCGACGGCACCACGCCCTCGACCGCCCTCCGTCCCGTCCTGCGCGGCATCGGCCTGTTCGTGGCCGGCTTCACCCTGGTCTTCGTCGCGCTCGGTGCGGCGGCCTCGAGCATCGGGCGCCTGCTGGACGCCCACGAGATCACGCTCACCCACGTGAGCGGTGCGGTGATCATCCTGCTCGGTGCCGTCATGCTGCTGGGCGCGCTGCCCTCGAGCGTGTGGGCCCACGCGGGCACCGGCACCCTCGGCGTGGTCTCGCGGGTCACCGGCGAGCACCGCTTCGACGTGCGGCCGTCGAAGCTCGGCGTGTGGGCCGCCCCTCTGATGGGCATGGCGTTCGCCTTCGCCTGGACACCGTGCATCGGCCCGGTTCTCGGTGTCGTCTTGAGCCTGGCGGCGCGCAACGGGACACTGCCCGGTGGCGTCCTCCTCCTCTTCGCCTACTCCCTCGGGCTGGCGGTACCCTTCGTGCTCGTCGGGCTGGCCTTCGGCCGGCTCACCGCCACCCTGGCCCGGGCGCGGCACTGGCTGTGGGCCATAGAGCTCGTGGCGGGCATCATCCTCGTCGTCTTCGGCGTGCTGCTGCTGACGGACAACGTGAGCTGGGTGTCGACGCAGCTCTCGAACCTCCTCAACGACATCGGCCTTGGCCGGCTCTCCAAGAGTTGAGGGCACAGGCCGCGGGCGACGGACCCACTGCCGGGATCGTTCCTCGTCGCGCTCGACGGGCGCTCGGGCGGCCTGGTCATCGACGGCGACGACTTCTCCCGGGGCGGGACGGAGGAGTACTGGGATGTCATGGACGCGCGGCGCAAAATGGACCTCGTCATCGACTGGCGCCGTCAGCGCGCCGCGCTCGAGCGGTTGCGCGGTGGCGCGGCGGCGACCTGGCGCCCCTACGACTGGGATGCCGACGACGGGAGCCTGGCGGCGGACGTCACGGGCGGGCCCTCCGACGTGGTCATCCTCGACGGCGCCTGCAGAGCGCGGCCCCGAGTTGGCCGACCTCTTCAGCCTGCGTGCCCTGCTGCAGGTCCCACGCGTGGTCCGCCGTGAACGACTCCTGCAGCGCGAAGGTGCGCGCCACCGGGCGGAGTGGGAGTCCCGGTGGGGCGCCGCCGAGGACCTGTACTTCGACACGGTGATGCCGCCGGAGGCGTTCGACCTCGTGCTCGACGGCGGCTGAGCCCCAGCCCGCTACCGGGAGAAGCCCGGCGCGTCGAACGAACCGGCGGGCGTCACCAGTCGCACCATCGGGGCGATCTCGGTGACGAAGCCGTGCCGCGACTGCATGGCCGGATCGGCGTCGCGCACGGCTTCGGCGTCGGCCATGTCCTCCGCGAGCACGATGCCGATCCCATATGGGCCGGCGGGGTCGTTC
>JBEKVF010000405.1:0-4577 GCA_049514295.1 Acidimicrobiales bacterium | reverse complement strand
GGAAGTGCTTCCGCCTCGACACCCCGGACGCCCGGCATCTCCCGGTGTTCAACCAGATCGAGGGGCTGGTGGTCGACCGCGACATCACCTTCGGCGACCTCGCCGGCACCATCCAGGCCTTCACCGAGGCCTACTTCGGCGAGGGCATGCAGTCGCGCCTGCGGCCCGCGTACTTCCCCTTCACCGAGCCGTCGGCCGAGTTCGAGATCACCTGCACGCTCTGCCTGGGCGAGGGGTGCCGTACCTGCTCGCACACGGGCTGGATAGAGCTGGGCGGCTGCGGCATGGTCGACCCCGCCGTGTTCGCCGCGGTCGGCATCGACCCCGCCGTCTGGTCGGGCTTCGCCTTCGGCTTCGGCATCGACCGGCTGGCACAGATGCGCCACGCCATCCCCGACATGCGCTCCTTCCTGGAGAACGACATCCGCTTCCTCTCGCAGTTCTGACCTCGCCCACCAACGAGAAAGACCTCCCCGACCACCGTGCGCGCTCCGCTCAGCTGGCTCCGTGACTTCGCTCCCTTCCCCGACGACGTCGGGGCGCTGCGGGCCGCGCTCGACGACCTGGGGCTGGTGGTCGAGGGGATCGAGCACGTGGGCGAGGGGCTGGGCGACGTCGTCGTGAGCCGCGTCATGGAGATACGTCCCATCGAGGGGGCCGACCGGATCCGGCTGGTCGTGGTCGACGCCGGGGCGGACCCGCTCGAGATCGTCTGCGGGGCGGGCAACTTCGCCGTGGGGGACCGGGTCCCCCTGGCACCGGTCGGGGCGATCCTGCCCGGTGGCTTCGAGATCGAGGCCCGCCCGATGCGGGGCGTGATGTCGAACGGGATGCTGTGCTCGGGCAAGGAGCTCGGGCTGTCCGACGACGGCGCCGGCCTGCTCATCCTGGGCGACGAGGCGCCGGGCGAACCGGGCACGCCCCTCACCGGGGCGCTCGGCCTCGAGCCCGACACGGTCTTCGACATCACGGTCGAGGGCAACCGCCCCGACGCGTGGTCCATGGCGGGCATCGCACGCGATCTCGCCGCCCGGCTCGGTCTGCCCTTCTCCGCCCCGGAGCCGCCCGACCCGCCGCCCAGCGGTCGGCCGGTCGAGGCGCTGGCGACGGCCAACGTCGAATCGCCCGATCTGTGTCCCCGCCTCACGGTGTCGGTCCTCAGCAACGTCGTGGTGGGGCCGTCGCCGCGCTGGATCGCCCAGCGGCTGCTCTTGGCCGGCATGCGGCCGATCAACAACGTGGTCGACGCGTCCAACTACGTGATGCTCGAGCTGGGCCAGCCCACGCACCCCTACGACCTGTCCCTGCTCCCCGGCCGCGGGCTGCTCGTCCGGCGAGCGCGAGAAGAGGAGAGGCTGGTGACGCTCGACGGGGTCGAGCGCACGGTGGGCGTGCGGGGACGAAGCCTGGGCGACACGGGCGAGGACTGCCTCATCTGCGACGCGGAGGGTACGCCGGTCGGCATCGGGGGCATCATGGGCGGCGCCTCGTCGGAGATCGCGGAGTCCACGACCGAGGTCCTGCTCGAGGCGGCCTACTTTGCTCCCATGGCGATCGCCCGCACCTCCAAGCGCCTGGGCGTGCGCACCGAGGCGTCGGCGCGCTTCGAGCGCGGCTGCGACCCGTGGGGGATGGAGCCCACTGTGCGGCGCTTCTGCGAGCTCCTGGCCGAGAGCGTCCCCGGGCTCAGCGTGGCCGACGGGATGCTCGACGTCCGCGGTGAGGTGCCCGAGCCCTTCGTGGTCTCGGTGCCCGTCGCCCGGGTCCACAGCCAGATCGGCGTCGAGCTCGGGCGGGACGAGATCGCCCGGCTCATCGAGCCGATCGGGTTCACGGTCATGGACCTCGCCGGTGACGCCGGCCCCGGGGATGGTGGTGGTGACGCCGGGCAGGTGACGGTCGTCGTGCCGACGAACCGGCCGGACGTGCGGCCCGAGCCCTACGGGGTCGACGACGTGATCGAGGAGATCGCGCGCATGTTCGGGTACAGCAACGTGCCGCGGCGGGTACCCACGTGGCCCCAGCCCGGGCGGCTGACCTCGTTGCAACGGTCGCGGCGGTTCCTCAAGGACGTCCTGTGTGGATTGGGCGCGTCGGAGGGGTGGACGGACACCTTCGTCTCGGCGGCGGCGCACGCCGACATCGGCCTCCCGGGCCGTGAGGTGCGGGTGGCCAACCCGCTCGATGCGGAAAAGCCGTTCCTGCGGCGGTCCCTCATGCCCGGCCTCCTCGCAGCGCTGTCCTACAACGCCAGCCGTCGCCAGCCCGAGGTGCGCCTCTTCGAGGTGGGCGTTGTCTTCTCGCATCCCGACGACGGCGCGCCGCGGGTGGTCGAGCGTGCCGGTGCGGGCGGGGCCGAGACCGCCGAGCTTCCGGGTGAGCGCGAGATGCTGTCGGCTGTCTTCGCTCGGGACTCCGACGACGCCCGTGACGCCGTGGCGTCGTGGCACGTGATCGCCGAGGCGCTCCATCTCGACCACGTTCGGCTGGAGGCCCCCGGCGACGGGCTGCCGTCGCTCCCGGGCCTGCACCCCACGCGGTCGGCCCATGTCGTGGCGCACGGCGGGAGCGCCGGGACGGTCACGATCGGCTCCGTCGGCGAGGTCGACCCTGGTGTCGCCGCCACGTTCGGGCTGACGCGGACCTCAGGCTCGGGCACGTCGCCGCGGCGCGTCGGTTGGCTCGAGCTCGACCTCGGCCTGCTGTTCGACGAGATGCGCGTGTCGCGTCGCACGACGGTGGGCGGCGCGGTCAGCCGCTTCCCGTCGTCGGACATCGACCTGGCGTTGGTGGTAGAGGACCGGTACCCGACGGACGCCGTGGCCGAGGCCCTCCGTTCCGCCGCCGGCGAACTGCTCGAGTCGGTTACCGGGGCGCCGGGATTGAGGAGGGAACGCGCAGCCTGGCCTACCGCCTGCGCTTCTGCTCGCCCGAGCGCACGCTCACCGACGAAGAGGTCGGCGTCCTGCGCGCCCGTTGCATCGAGGCGGCCGCGACCCAGTTCGGAGCGGTACTCCGTTGACCATGACGGCCGGCGCCGGCCAACGCGAGATGTGCCCGTGAGCGTGGACCCCCGCACGCTGGCCCGCTCCGCGCTGGTGCGGGTACCCCAGCTCTTCGACCTGGTCAGCGGCCCGTCCCGCTTCCGGCTGGCCAGCGCGCTGGGGCGGGTGGCCGAGTCCGAGTTCCGGGCGCTGCCGCTCCTCACGGCGAGGCCTGACCCGCTCGTCCTGGACGTGGGGGCAAACGTGGGTCAGTCGATCTACTCCATCGCCACCGTGATGCCGAGGGCCCGCATCGTCTCCTTCGAGCCGAACCCGGCCCTGCACGACACGTTGCGCCGCGTGCTGGCACGGTTCCCGACCGCCCGTCTCGAGCCGGTTGGCCTGGGGGCAGCGCCGAGCAGCGGGACGCTCTACACCCCGGTCTACAACGGCCACGTGTTCCCCGGGCTGAGCTCCTTCGACCAGGCGGCCGCGGCCGGATGGCTGTCGCCCGCCACCATCTACGGCTTCGATCCCGCCCGACTGGCCATGCAGGAGACGACCGCGGTCATCCGCACCCTGGACGAGTTCGACCTGGCCCCCGACGTGGTCAAGATCGACGTGCAGGGAATGGAGCCGGCGGTGGTGAAGGGCGGGCTCGGCACCATCGCGGCGCACCGTCCGGCCATCATCGCCGAGACGGTACGGCCCGACAGCGAGACGTTCGGCCTGCTCGAGCCCCTGGGCTACCGCCTTATGGAATGGCAGCACGGGTCCCTGGTGCCGGCCACGGGGTCCCGCGTGAACCAGATCCTGATCCCCGGTCCCGGCGCCGGGGGCTGATCGCCCCGCCCCCGCCCCCGCCACGTGGGACCGGACTGCCTCGGCGCCGCCGTGGCATCGTGAGCGGGTGGAGGTCCGGCAGATCGATCCCTCCGACGAGGACGCCGTCGCGGAGTGGCACGGCGTGCTGCACGCCGTCGAGCGGGACGTCTGGCCGGACCGATCCGGCTTCAGCCTGCGGGACATCCGGGCGTTTGCCAGGCACCGTGGGAATTACCGTCGGTTCGATCTGCTCGCCGCCGCGGGTGAGCCCGGAGGGCCCGTTCTCGGGGTGGGGATGATGGAGGTCCCGCTGCGGGACAACCTCCACAGCGTCGAGGTCACCGTGGCGGTCCATCCCGAGCACCGCCGCCGGGGAGCGGGCAGAGCCATCGTGGAGCGGATGGCGGCGCTGGCCGCCGCCGACGGACGCGGCGCGCTCAATGCCATCGTCGACGTCCCCCTGGCGATCGCCGACACACACCCCGGCGCGGCCTTCGCGCGCCACGTCGGGTTCGTCGCCACCCTGCCTGGAAACCTCCGCTCCCTGACGGTCCCGATGCCCGCTACCCGGGTGGACGAGTTGCGCGGCGTGGTCAGCGGTGCGCGGGACGCTGACGCCTACCGGTGCGTGACCTTCACGACGCCGTGGCCCGAGGAGTTCCTCGAGGACCACTGCGAGCTCAGGCGCCGCATGTCGACGGACGAGCCGGCGGGCGACGGCGACAGGGAAGAGGAGGTGTGGGACGAGCATCGCATCCGCGAGTACGA
>JBEKVF010000404.1:0-3009 GCA_049514295.1 Acidimicrobiales bacterium | reverse complement strand
CGGGGCCTGCGTGTGCTGGAGCCCTACGACGACGACGGACACTCGGTTCCCTCCTGGGTCGGCTCACAATTGTGCCGGTCCCGCCCCACAGCCTGCCAGTCAGCGGCCGCGGGGGGAACCCGCCGGCGGCCCTCAGTCCAGGTCGGAGCGCGCCGAGAGGCCCACGGCGCGCATGAGAGGGCCCCGCTCAGCCCCGTTGGATCCGGCGCGACCCAGCTCTTCCTCGCGGACCCGGTAGAAGCCCAGGACCTGCAGCTCAATGGACAGATCGACGTAGCGCAGGTGCACGGTGGGCGGGACGTTGAGCACGCGGGGTGCGAAGTTGAGCAGCGAGGTCACCCCGACCCGCACGAGCAGGTCGGCAACACCCTGGGCGGCCCAGCCCGGCGTCGTGATCACGCCGATGTCGGGCCGCTCCGCGCCGCGCAGCGTGGCGATCTCGTCCATGTGGCGCACCTTCATGCCCCGGATCTCCTCGCCCACCACGGCCGGGTCCACGTCGAAGAGCGAGGTCACCTCGCAGCCGCGCGAGGCGAACCCGGCGGAATTCGTGAGGGCCCGGCCCAGGTTCCCGATGCCGACGACGGCCACCGACCAGTTCTCGTCGACACCGAGGGCGCGGTCGATCTGCGAAATGAGGAACCCCGGGTCGTAGCCCGATCCCCGGGTGCCGAACGAGCCCAGCAGCGAGAGGTCCTTGCGTACCTTGGCCGCGTTCATGCGCGCCAGCTCGGCCAGCTGCTCCGAGGAGACGGTCCGGGCGCCCGAGCGCACCAGCTCGGCCAGGATGCGCTGGTACACGGGCAGGCGCAGCACCGTGGCCTCGGGGATCCGCTTCGCCGGCGCAGGCGGCACAGCCTGCGCATCGGGCGCGGAGGATGTCGGTACGTCCGCCTGCTCGTCGCTCACTGCGTCGGATGGTACCGAGGAGGCTCCCGACCGCACCAAACGGGCGGCGTGCGCCGGCGGGGTCACCAGGCCAGGACGAGGAGCTCCCCCGCGGCGACGTTCAGCCAGCTCGCCGCCGACGACTCGCCGGCCACCACGGCCAAATGCCCGTTGGCGTCCACCAGCAGACCGAACTCACCCTGCCCCAGATCGCCGAAGGCGTCGACGCAGCGCAACACGACGCCGTCGGGGACGAGCGACTGCGGCAGCCCGTCGAGGTACTCACGGCCCGACTCGATTCGGACCGCCAGCTCGATGCTCCCCACCGACGGGATCCCCGCCACGCGCGCGTCCGCCACGGTCGCCGCTAGCTGGAGGTTGCCGAAGTGGTCCACCCAGGTGACCTCGGCGCGCAGACAGGTCCGGCCGTCGTGCAGCCGGCCCTGCTCGACGACGCCGCCGGCGAGGCGCACCAGCGACGCCGGGTCCACCGACTCCCCCAGCTCCTCGGGCGGCACGCCGGCGCACAGCGCGGCCGCCGCCGGCGCGAAGAGGTCACGCCCGTCGAAGGTGGAGCCGCGGTCGGGGGGCGGCTCGGCGCGGCGCAGGGCCACCACACCGGTGATCAGTGCCTCGCCGGCGGCCTCCGCCGCCGCCACGAGCAGGCCGTTGTCGGGCCCGACGAAGCACAGCGTCCCGCCGGCCTCCGGCCGCGCCACTTCCATGCAGATGCCGCGGCGCGCCGTGCCGACCCCGGGGTCGACCACGCCGAGCACGACGCCGGCGCCGAGATGCGGCACGGCACGCACCAGGGCGTGGCTCCCGGCGCGGACGTCGAAGGGCGGGACGTGGTGCGTGAGGTCGATGACCGTCGTCCCTGGGGCACGCCGCTGAATCACGGCGTGGACCACGCCGACGAACTCGTCCTGCGTCCCGAAGTCGGAGAGGAAGAAGACGGTCCGGACGGGTTCGCGCGGCACGGGGCTCGGTCCCTCAGCGCTGCATGTTGCGTGAGCGTTCCGTGGCGGCCGCCACCGCCTCCATGAAGGCCGAGCGCACCGCCCGGGCCTCCAGCGTCCGGATGCCGGCTGCCGTGGTGCCCGCCGGTGAGGTCACCATGGCGCGCAGCGCCTCGGGGTCGCTCCCGGTCTCCTTGAGGAGGGCGGCCGAGCCCACCATCGTCTCGACGACGAGCGTCCGGCTGACCTCGCGGGTCAGGCCCATCTGGACCCCCGCCTCCATCATCGCCTCGGCGACCAGGAAGAGGTAGGCCGGGCCCGATCCCGAGAGCCCGGTGACGGCATCGAGCAGGCGCTCGGGCAGGCGGACGACCGTCCCGACGGCCGACAGCACGTCCTGTGCCCAGGCCAGGTCACCGGACGTGGCGAAGGACCCGCCCGAGATGGCCGTCACCCCGGCCCCGACCAGGGCGGGGGTGTTGGGCATGGCGCGGACCACGGCGGGCTCCCCGCCCAGGGCGGCCTCCAGGCGCTGGCACGGGACGCCCGCCACGATGGAGAGGAGCCGGGTCACCCCGGTCACGCCGAGGGCACGGCACGCCCCCTCGGCCGCGTCGGGCTTGACGGCGAGCACCGCGCCACAGAGCCGCTCGCCCGCGTCGTCCAGCAGCCCGGGCTCCGGGGCGGCGACGGTGCGCAACCCCGGGTGTTCCGCCGCCAGCTCGTCCCGGCGCTCGGCGACGGGCTCGATCACCGTCAGATCGCCGGCGCCTGCCCATCCGGAGCGGAGCAGCCCGCCCAGCAGGGCGCCTCCCATCTTCCCGCCGCCGACGATGAGCAGGCTCGACACCCGCGCGACGATACCGAGCGCGGCCGCCGGCCGCTGTCCCTACGAGCGCCGGGGCCGCCGCCGGTAGGTCGAGGGGTGGGCCATCGTCATGGCCGTCGGGAAGTGGTCGTCGGTGTAGAGGACCGACGATCCCGCGATGCGGTCCAGCTCGTCGTCGTCGACCAGCCGCGCCGGCACCCTGCCCACCAGGTACACCGCGTCCTCGGGGCCGAGGGCGAACCACATCCCGAAGAGGTGGGCGTTGCGGCGCAAGAGGTATGCGTACACGTCGGCCTGGTTGGTCTCGGGGGCGGGCATGAACTGGGCCTCAAA
>JBEKVF010000403.1:0-3025 GCA_049514295.1 Acidimicrobiales bacterium | reverse complement strand
GGATGGCGGAGTCCGTACTGCACGGCAACAGCTGGCTGTGGCTGCCCATCGTGGTGTTCGTCCTGGTGATCACGTCGCTGGTCATCGTGCCCCCGGGGCAGACCTCGGTGGTGCAGTTCTTCGGGCGCTACATCGGCACCGTCCGTCGCTCCGGCTTCTGGTGGGTGGCCCCGCTGACGCTGCGTCGCCAGGTCAGCGTCCGGGTCCGTAACTTCGAGACCAACCATCTGAAGGTCAACGATGCGGACGGCAACCCGGTCGAGATTGCCGCCATCGTGGTCTGGCAGGTGGCCGACACCGCCAAGTCGACGTACGCCGTCGACAGCTACGTGGACTTCGTCTCGGTGCAGTCCGAGTCGGCCCTGCGCCACGTCGCGACGAGTCACCCCTACGACGACACCACCGGCGCCGGGACGTCACTGCGCGGATCGACGGACGTCGTCTCCGCGGAGCTGGCCGACGAGGTCGCGGCACGGGTCTCCATCGCCGGAGTCGAGATCGTCGAGGTCCGGATCTCCCACCTGGCCTACGCCCAGGAGATCGCGCAGGCGATGCTGCGCCGTCAACAGGCCAACGCCGTCGTGGCGGCCCGTTCGCGCATCGTCGAAGGGGCCGTCGGAATGGTGGAGATGGCTCTCGAGCGACTGAGCCAGGGCGGCGTCGTCTCCCTGGACGAGGAGCGGACAGCCGCCATGGTGAGCAACCTGATGGTGGTGCTCTGCGGTGATCAGCCGCCGTCGCCGGTCGTCAACACGGGTTCGCTCTATACGTGAGCGGACGTACATGAGCGAACGGCGGCAGGTCCTGCTCCGCGTCGATCCGGCCGTCCACGACGCGATTGTCCGTTGGGCCAACGACGAGTTCCGCAGCGTCAACGCCCAGATCGAGGTGCTGTTGCGCCGGGCGCTGAGCGACGCCGGGCGCCTGCCCAAGCAGGCGGCTCCGCTGCCCAAGCGGGGCCGCCCCCGCGTCAAGAGCGACTGACGACCCGCTCCAAGGCGAGCAGCCGCTCGCCGGCCTCCGCCAACCGATCGCGTGCGGCGTGCTGGTCCGGCCGGGCCATCCCCTTCGCGTCGAGGCTGTGCTCGCAGCGCGCCGTGTACGCCAGGGTGTACGCCGCCGCGGCGCCGGCGGCCCTCCACTGCTCGTCATCGAGCCGGGCGCCGGGCGCCTCCTCGTAGTCGGCCACGAAGCCGGCGATGTCCGGCGCCGTCGGGAACTCCGTGCCCCCGGGATCCGCGGTGACCGACCAGGTGGCGGCGGCCTGCCCGACTGCGGTGCTCTCGGTGACGAGGGCCACGCTGTCCCAGTCGTAGACCGCCACGAGCCCGTCGTCGTTCAGTCGGACGTTGCGCGCCGCCCAGTCGGTGTGGGCGATGACCGGCGGCCGGCGGTCCGCGTCGCGCAGTTCCAGGGCACGCGTCGCCAGCGCATCGATCCACTCCGCCGAGGCCGCCGTGCCCGCGAAGTCGAACAGGGGGCTGTGCGGCTCCCCGTACAGCCCGCCGGGCAGCCGGCGCAGCGGGTGGTCGGCCAGGGGGGCCAGGGTAGGCAGCGGCACCAGCTCCCGGCAGGCGGCGATCTGGCGGGCCAGGCCGTCGGCGGAGGCTCGCCGTTCCGTCGCCGACGAGTACGGGCGCATGCCCGGATCGGGCAGGAGCGACTCGACCATCGCCAGGTTGGGGCGCCCCGGCACCAGCGTCGCCGGGCCCACCAGCGGCGTGGCGCACGGGAAGCCGCTCGTTGCCATGTGGGCCTGCACCGCCTGCACCGCGCGCAGGAAGGGGGCCCGCCAGCCTTCCTGGTACGCCTTGATCACCACCTCGGCGCCGTCGGCCAGGCGCAGTCCGAGGACACATCCCGCGGAGGCGCCATAGAACAGCGCTGCCCCGCTCTCGCTGCCGAGCTCGTGGCGGCAGTACCGGTCGATGATCGCCGCGGACTCCGCCGCGTCGCCGGTGCCGAACACCTCGCTGGCGACGGCGCTGGTACCCCACTGCGCGTGCTGGGCCCCGATGAGCCGGGCCACGGAGTCGACCACGGGGACCATCGTCCCACGGCAACCGGGCAACAGACGCCCGAAGACGGCGGCGGGCCGGGGCACCTCGCCGCGCCCCGGCCCTACCGACCATCTACAGGACTGACTGCGTCTTACAACGCGTCAACCCCGCGTTCCCCGGTGCGCACGCGCACCACGGCCTCGACCGGGACGACCCATACCTTGCCGTCGCCGATCTTGCCGGTGGAGGCCGACCTGACGATGGCGTCGACCACCTCGTCAACCTGGCCGTCGTCCACCAGTACCTCGACACGGATCTTGGGGACGAAGTCCACCTCGTATTCCGCACCGCGGTACACCTCGGTGTGTCCTCGCTGGCGTCCGAAACCCTGCGCCTCGGTCAGGGTCATGCCCTGCACCCCGAGGTTCTTCAAGGTCTCCTTCACGTCATCGAGCTTGAACGGCTTGAGCACTGCCACGATCAGCTTCATTGTTGAGCTCCTTTCGTTCTGTCTGTCCGTGGCCTAGGAACCGCCGCCGGATGGTGGCGCCGGTGGTTCGGATGGTTCCGGACCTCCCTTGTCGATGCCGGCCATGGCGAAAGCACCGTCGCTGCGGGTGGCGAAGCCGGCGTCCTCCGGGAACGCTTCCTCGCCGTGGATTGCGAGGTCGCCGACCTCGAGGATCTCGTCCTTGTAGCGGGCACCACGGAGGACCCAGCCGATGACCTTCATCAGGATGAACGTGATCAGCGCGGACCAGAAGATGACGAAGATGGCCGCTCGGAACTGTTCCCACAACTGGTGGGCCGATCCGGTGTACATCAATCCGTTCACCGACGTGATCACGCAGTGGGCGGTGCCGGTGGCATAGGTCGCCGGCGACGTGGCGACCACCTGCCCCGCGGCGTCGAGGTGACCACACCCGTACTCAATCATGTTCGGGTCACCGAAGATGCCCAGCAGCATGCCACCCATGAAGCCGGCGATCCCGTGCGTGTAGACGACACCCAGCGCGTCGTCGACC
>JBEKVF010000402.1:0-3032 GCA_049514295.1 Acidimicrobiales bacterium | reverse complement strand
CGGTACGGGTTCCACCGCAGGGTGGGCCGGAAGACCATCTGACGCAGCGTGGCGGCGCCGGCGTTGATGTCCCCTCCGACGTAGCTCGGGTTGCGCTCCTCCTCGTCCACGGCGGTGGAGGTCGCACGGCCGAGGATCAGGTCGCGAAAGCCGGGGGCGAACCGCTCGATCTGCGCCTCCATCCGCTCGGTCATGTCCACGTTGGACCCGTTGGGGACGTGGCAGTAGGCCCACAGCGTGTGCCGGCCGGCCGGAGCCCTGTGCGCGTCGACGACGCACGGCTGCGTCACGAGGCAGTACGGGCGATCGGGGTGCCGGCCGGCGTTCACGTCAGCCTCCCCCCGCGCGATCTCCTCGAACGTGCCGCCCACGTGCAAGGTCACCGCCTCCCGGCAGCCGTCGGCGCTCCACGGCACCGGTCCGCTGAGCGCCCAGTCGACCTTGCACACGCCGGGCCCGTAGCGGTAGCGCGCCAGGGCCCTTCCGTAGCGGCGCGGTATCGCGTCGCCCGCCATCTCCAGAAGTTGGCGCGGGGTGACGTCGAGCACGACGACCGCGGCGGGCGGCAGCTCGTCCAGCCCCTTGACCAGGCGGCCCGTCTCGATGTGCGCGCCGAGTGAGGTGAGCTCGCTCACGAGCGCGTCGACGATGGCCGCGCTCCCACCCTCGACGACCGGCCAGCCGAAGCTGTGGGCCAGCGCCGTGAAGAGCCGGGGGAAGACGCCCGAGAGGGGAGCCGTCAGCGGAAGCATGGAGTGCGCCGCCGTGCCGGCAACGAGGGCCCGTGCCTCCTCGGTCTCGAACCCGTTCGCCATGCGTCGGGCGGAGCTGAGTCCCCGCAGCCCGAACTCGCCGGCCACAAGGGGGTGGGCGGGCACCGTCCGCATGGAGCCCAAGAAGGCGGGGAGGATCTTGTCCACGTCCCGGACGAGCGGCGAGAAGACGCGTGCGTAGGCCGCTCCGTCGGCCCCCAGCGAGGTCGCGACCTCGTCGACGCTGTGTCCGACGGTGACGGCGCGGCCACCGTCGAGCGGATGGGCGAAGGCGACGGGCGGGGTCAGCAACCGCACGCCGTGGGCGGAGAGGTCGATGTCGGCAAATGCGGGGGAGGCCAGCAGGAGCGGGTGCACGGCGGAGCAGATGTCATGGCGGAACCCGGGGATGGTCAGTTCCGCCGTGCGGCAGCCCCCGCCGGCTTCGTCGGCCGCCTCGTAGACGTCGACCGCCAGGCCGGCACGGGCCAGGGTCAGAGCCGCCACGAGGCCGTTGGGCCCGGCGCCGACGACGACCGCGTCTGCGTTCCTCACGGGTCCATCACAGCGCCAGCGTCGTCCCCTCCGCGGCACCGGTGACCGACACGGGGCTCTCCGCGAAGCGGTACACAGTGCGATCCACCTCCGTATCGGTGCGTTCGGGCCGATGGTGGAACAGCGCGACGCGGCGGGCGCCGGCGAGGTTGCCGAGCCCCACCGCGTACTCCGCCGCGGCGTGCCCGAAGAACGCTTCCTCGGCCACCTCCTCGGCCCGGAGGTGGGAGTCGTGGATCAGTAGGTCGACGTCACGCGCCAGTTCGAGTACTGCCTCGTGGTACACACCGACCCCCTGGGGCCCGTCGCCGAGCGCAGTCGGGCAGTGGTCCGGGACGTAGGCAACCGACGAACGGCCGTCGCTGACCCGGAACCCCACGGTGCGGCCGCCCTTGTGGGGCACGTCCATTGCCACAACGGTGAATCCTTCGGCGTCGAAGGTGCCGCTGGGCACGAGACCGAAGCGCCAGTCGCCGCGTAGCTGATGCGGGTCGATGGGGAAGAAGGGCGGCGACATCATACGGGCCAGCAGCGCCTCGGCATCGGTGTGCTCGTCCTCTCCCGGCAGGAGCAGCGTCACCCGCGAACCCTCATGATCGCCGCTGGGAAAGAACGGCAGTCCCTGCACGTGGTCCCAGTGCAGGTGTGTCAGGAGCATGGTGCCCCGGAACGGGCGATCACCGAGGAATTCAGGCAGCCGCCGCAGTCCGGTTCCGCCGTCGAGCAGCAGCGTCGGCCGATGCTCATCGCCGTCGTGGGAGAGCGCGACACAAGACGTGTGTCCGCCGTAGCGGACGAACTCGGGTCCCGGTGCGGGCGTCGACCCCCTGACCCCGCAGAAGCTGACGCGCACCGGCTCAGTCTCGCGCGTCGTCCTCGCGGCGGTGCCCCGAGGACAGCTCCTCGAGATGCGAGCGGTCGATGAGGTCGGCCTCGAACAGGGCGACACGGCAGGGCGTCACCGCGATGTTGCTCGAGGTGCGGACGCCGCCTTCGAGGTGGGCTCGTTCCCCGAGCAGCGCGCCGGGCCCGTACTCGGCGAGTCGCTCCCCGCCCCGCTCGACCCGGACGATACCGTCGAGGATGAGAAGGACTTCAGTACCCGGCTCTCCCTCCTTGAAGAGGATCGTGTCGGCCGGGAACCGCTCGATGCGGCGCTTGCCGCCACCTTGCATCAGCTGCGCCGACAGCGCCGTCTCGAGTGCGGTCTCGACTGCGGCCACCAAGGCCTCGGAGTCCTCGTCACCCCACGGACTGTGCTTGCCGAACGACTTGCGGTACCAGTCCTTGAAGTCGGTCAGTCCGGACTTGTGGGAAAGGCGGTTGTCCCCGCCGTAGACCCAGTGCCGCGGGAACCGGCTGGCGCCGGTGAGCGCGTGCTCCGTCCGCCCGTCCGCGAACAGCGTCAGCGACAGCGTGGTCCACACCAGCGGCGCCTGCCACTGGATGAATGGCCGCCGGCGCACGCGCCGGGGGGCGGGGACTCCGGTGCGGCCTCCGCACGTCTGGACGAAGCGGACCCACCCGTCGCCGCGCTCTACCTCGCGTTGGATGTCGGGCAGCTGCACGGCCTGGAAGCGGTGCTTCACCGCGCCTAGGTTCACGAGGGTGGATCCCATGAGCCCCCCGCCCAGGTAGCCACAGTCCACGATGCGCCCGTCGTCGACGGTAATGAAGGCTCGGAGCTCGTTGGCGAAACGGAACCGGTCCTCCTCTCGGAGCTTC
>JBEKVF010000401.1:0-3050 GCA_049514295.1 Acidimicrobiales bacterium | reverse complement strand
GCCCGGCGGGCCGAAAGCCCCGCCGCCACCGCCACGGCGATGCGGGTGTCGGTGTCGAGCGGCAGATGGGGTCCGTGCTGTTCGAGCGAGCCCAGCGGCACCGCCAGGACGGTGCGCCCCCCCGTCGCCTCCACCTGGGGCCAGGTGGCGCCGCCGAGATCCACGCTGCTCAGGCGCGGGCCGGCGAGCGGAAGCGGAAGCGGACGGGCGCGGGCACCGGGATCGGGGTCCCGTCCCGGCCGACCTTCGAATGGCCGAGAACCGAGTGCGGCCGCTCGCCAAGCGCCGCCAGGGCGGCCTCACCGTGGCCGTGCACGCACTCGGGATCCGGCCCGTCGAGCGGCAGGCCGGTGAAGAACTTTGCCGCCATGCACCCGCCCCGGCATGCGTCGAACGAGCCACAGGACGCGCAGGCCCCCGCGCTCTGGGGCTCGCGCAGCGAGGTGAAGAGCGCGGACTCCCGCCAGACGGCAGGGAAGCCACCTGGGCCGCGCACGTTGCCGGCGAGGAATTGGCGGTCGATGACGAAGGGGCACGCATAGACGTCGCCGACGGGGTCGATGAGGCAGACGACCCGGCCCGCCCCGCACAGGTTGAGCCCGTCGAGGGGCTCGCCGAGGGCCGAGAGATGGAAGAAGGAGTCGCCCGTCAGGACCCCGGGGCGCTCAACCAGCCAGTGGTAGAGCATGCGCTGCTGCGCCGCCGTCGGGTGCAGGGCGTCCCAGGTGTCCACGGCCCGGCCCGACGGGCGCAGGCGGGTCAGGCGCAACTGGGCGCCGTAACCGTCTGCGATGGCGGCGAGCGCATCGAGCTCCTCGACGTTCTGGCGGGTCACCACGACGCTGACCTTGAAGGGACCGAAGCCGGCCGCGGCGAGGTTGTCCATGGCGCGCCGTGCCGCGGCGAACGAGCCCTCGCCCCGCACGGCGTCGTTGCTGGCGGCGGTGGCGCCGTCGATGCTGATCTGCACGTCGAGGTAGTCGAGGGCGGCAAGCTGCTGCGCCCGCTGCGGCGTGAGCCTGGTCCCGTTGGTCGAGAACTTGACCCCGACCTTGCGCCCGACTGCGTAGGAGACCAGGTCGAAGAAGTCGGGGCGCAACATCGGCTCGCCACCGCCGATGTTGACGTAGAAGACCTTCATGGCGACCATGTCGTCGACGATGCCGCGGGCCTCGTCCGGTGTGAGCTCGCCTGGGTCGCGGCGGCCCGAGGAGCTCAGGCAGTGCACGCAGGCGAGGTTGCAGGCGTAGGTCAGCTCCCAGGTCAGGCAGATCGGGGCATCGAGGCCCCGGGTGAACTGCTCCTTGAGCGGCAGTGGCGCAGCGTCAGCGGACATCGATCACCTCGGATACAGCCAGCCGGGCGAGCGCCCGCTCGTAGGTGGTGCGCCGGTCCTCGGGAACGAGGGCCGTGATGGCCTCGGCCGCGCTCCGATACTCATCCAGCGACGACACGAGGTCGACCAGAAGGCGCGACTTGAGGAACACGAGCCGCCGGTTGCCGTAGTGGTAGGCCAAGGCGCCGAACGCCTCGTCACGCAGCGCCACCTGGGGGTTCAGACGCCACGCACTCTCGACTGCGAACGCCGTCACCGGCGGCGGCGCCTCGGTCACGCTCAATAGACGCCGCACATCCCGTCGATGGAGACCTCTTCCACCAGGAGCTCGTCGAGGTCCTCTTCGGACAGCTCCTCGACGTCCTTGGTGTCCCGATCTTCAGCCAGCATCCCGACCTCCTCTGGGCAAAGTCCCAGCCTATCCCCGGCCCCGGACTGCCAAGATTGGACGGTGCTCCACCCCGGCGCCTCCGCGCCCTCGGAACTGCGGCCCGCACCCCCTCGTGCATCGACGCCGCTCCCGGCCTCGTTCGTCTTGACCGAGGACCCCTCGACGATGGAGTTCGACGAGGGGACGGTGCTCCTGGGGGGCAGCCCCCTCCGCCTCTTCCGGATTTCGCCCCGGGCTCGGGACCTCGTGCAGCGATGGAGGTCGGGCGCTCCGGTCGGCGCGAGCAGGGCGGCACGGCTGCTGGCGCGGCGCCTGGTGTCGGCGGGGGCTTTCGCCCCGCGGCCGGGGACCACAGCCTTCGGCTCCGGCGACATCACGGTGGTCGTGCCGGTCCGGGACCGGCCGGCACAGCTCGAACGGCTGCTCGGCGCGCTCGGCGGCCTGGCGTGCGTCGTGGTCGACGATGCGTCGGCCGACGCGGAAGCCACTCAGGAGATCGCCGAGCGACACGGTGCCCGGTTCGTCGGCCTGGCGACCAACGCCGGCCCTTCGGTCGCCCGCAACGCGGGCCTGGCCGCCACCGACAGCCCGCTGGTCGCATTCGTGGACTCCGACTGCGTGCCGTCTGATGGGTGGCTCGTCCCGCTCCTCGGCCACTTCGACGACCCGCTCGTGGCCGCGGTGGCGCCCCGCATCGTCCACGCCACCCCGGCGGGGCCCGCGAGCGCGCTGTCCCGGTACGAGGCGGTGCGCTCGTCGCTCGACCGGGGCCTCCGGGAGGGGCTGGTGCGGCCGGGTAGCCCGATCCCCTTCGTGCCCAGCGCGGCCCTCCTCGTCCGGTCCGCCGTGGTGACCGGCCCCGACCTCTTCGATCCGGGCCTGCGCGGCGGTGAGGATGTCGACCTGGTGTGGCGCCTCGGGCAGGCCGGGTGGGACGTGCGCTACGTGCCGGCCGGCACCGTCGAGCACGAGGGGCCGGCGTCCCTCGGGTCGCTCTTGTCGCGCCAGGCCTTCTACGGGTCGTCCGCCGGGCCGCTGGCGCTCCGCCACGGCGACGCCGTGGCCCCACTCCACACCTCCGCGTGGTCGCTGGCGGTGTGGGTGCTGGCGCTGGCCCGCCGGCCGGTCCTGGCGTGGGCCACGCTGGCGGCGTCCGTCGGCATCCTCGCCAACCGCCTCGGGGGTCTTGTGCGCGACCCGGTGGCGGTGGCGATGCGCATCGCCGGGGGTGGCACGGCTCGCTCGGCCATACCCTCACTGGGCAACCTGGCGCGCGCCTGGTCCCCCGCGCTGCTGCTCGGACTGGCCTTCCGCCGGACCCGG
>JBEKVF010000400.1:0-3051 GCA_049514295.1 Acidimicrobiales bacterium | reverse complement strand
GCCGGCGCCACATCGTGGACATCACCGACACCGGCCTCGAGGCGCTGGAACGGGCCGAGGTGGCGCAGGGCAGCATCGAGGACGAGATCCTCGGTGGGCTGAGTGCGTCGGAGCGGGCGACGTTCCGTCGGTTGTTGGTGAAAGCGTTGGAGGACCATCTGCCCGCAGGGGGGTAGCCACGTGTTCGCGGCGCTCGTGACGACCTTGCCGTGACGGTGGGTCAGGAACCCTCTACGCCGAGGTCGTCAGGCTTCGAAGCGAAGCGTGACCGCAGCGTCCGGCTCGAGCACCCGGAAGCTGAAGCTCTCCTCAATGTAGAGACGGACGACGTCAGCGTCATGGTCGAGGTAGCCGACGGAGAGGTCCTGCCCGCAATCCAACTGAAAGTCGCCACCCCGCAGGCTGAGCACCACCCCACCGTCGACACCGGGCGCCCACACCAAGGGGCCGCCGAGGATCTCGCGGAGGTGGTCGAAGAGCAGATGCCCGCCGTACTCGGCGCTCTCGACGATCTTCGTGTAGATGTCCGGGCAGATGGCGAACCCGTAGGGCCCGTCGATACCCGCCTGACGAAGGGTGTTGACGGCGCGCGCGACGCCGTCGGGAGAACGCTCGACGTCTCCCTCAACCAGGATCGGCTCGTGGGACGTGCTCTCTGTGATGCCACGCAACCCGGCGGCTTGGTGCCCGTGGAAGACCGTGATGTTCTCGCCGAGCGCGATCTGTCGGATCGCCTCGTCCAGCTCGGGTAGATCAGGATCGGTCGCACCACGCTCGACGTCGTCCAGCTGGACGCGCGAGACCTTGAACTCGGTCCGCAGCTCCATGAGGGGGAGGATTCTCCGCTGGGCGGCCGTGACGCCCTCCGATGGTCCTGCGATCATAGAGATGCGGCCGAGATCGGTTGCCGAGTGTGTCCACCCGTGTGGCCCGGCGAAGTCCACGAGCTTGCGGGCGGCAAGGTACGTGGGCAGACGGGACTTCGCCTCCTGGTCGATTGCTTCCCAGCCCGAGTCGGAGATTGGTGCCAGATTCCGATGCAGGTGGTTCATCACGTCGTCCCCTTGAGGCCGCCGATGCCGAGCGATCCCGATGCGTCCGTCGCAGGATCCGCTGCGTCCTCCGAAGTCTCATCACCGATCTCGGTGATCGGTCCGGACGTGAACAGGAACTTCCGCAGGTTGGCGTCGAGGGCGCTGTCTCGTCGGCGCAGCCACTCCAGGGCCATTGCCGCGTGCTCCTTCTCGTCGTCTCGGTTGTAGGCGAGCACCGCCGCCAGGCTCTCGTCCGAGGTCGCCTTCACCCGCTGGTCGTACCAGTCGATGGCCTCGAGCTCCTCGCACAACGATGTCATAGCCCGGTGGTGATCGACCGTGGCTTCATCGAGAAGCTCGAGCGGTTCGTGGAATCCTTCGCTTGCCAAGGTCCTCTCCTTTTGGTGGTCGCTTCCCACAATCCGAACCTTCAAAACCCGGGGCAGCGGTTCCCCCCACAGTGAAGCACTCACTGCCGCCGTCAGTCCACGGGCGCACCAGGGAATTGACAGCCAAGCGAGCGTTTGGCGGCGCTCCCAACCCGGTGCCGGCCCGCGTCCCGCCGAACCGCCGCCTGGTGCAGCCGCGCAGCTCGTCGCTACTGAGCCCGGAGCCCTCCCAGCAGGCGCATGAGTGACTGGCGTGCTTGCGTGTGCGCTTGGCGGCGATCCGGAGCGTTGGCGATGTAGAGGGCCGCCTCATCGACGGCTGCCAGCAGCATGTGCGCCAGGGGCGCCGTGGGTTGGCGGGGAATGGCTTTCTGCACGACGGCCGCGTCCAGCATCGTCGTGATCACTCCGAGCCCGTATTCGGCTTCGAGGCTGCGCCACTGGTCCCACCCCAGCACCGCCGGGCCGTCGACGAGCAGGATCTGCTGGACGTCGGCGTTGTCGGCCGACGCGTCCAGGAACTGCTGGAGAGCGGCGGTGAGCAGATCGAGCGCGTCGTCTCGTTCGTTTACGGTCGTTGCCGCGGCGAGGTCGGCCTGGACCTGATCGAACACTGCCCGGAACAGGTCCTCCTTGTCGGCGAAGTGGTGGTAGAGCGCGCCACGGGTGCCGACATTTGCCTTTGCGACGATCTCCTCCGTCCCCGTGGCGAAGTACCCCTTGCTGACGAACAGTTCCCGGGCAGCGCTGATCAAGGCCGCCTTCGTGGCTTCACCTCGCGGCAATCGCTCGGCACCCTCTCGGTCGGACCTTGACATACACCCTGTAGGTTAGTAATACATACAGGGTGTAGGTTCCCAATCGAGAGGACATGAGATGGCGACGGCTGGTGATGTGGTCAGAGACTTCTGTGCGGCAATCGACCGGAAGGATCTCGCCGAGGTCGAGTCGCTGCTCGACGAGAACGTCGTGTACCACAACGTCGGCTCGGAGCCTGCCGTCGGCCGGGAAGCCTCGCTCGCTGCTGTGAAGTTCCAATTCGACATGTTCGATCCGATCGCGTTCCGCATTCGGAACCTGGCGGAGGACGGGGACACGGTCCTCACGGAGAGGGTCGACGAGATCACGGCCAACGGAGTGACGGCCCCCGTGCCGGTCATGGGCACCTTCGAGATCAGGGATGGTCGGATCGTCCAGTGGCGTGACTACTTCGACATGGGGCTCACCGGCAGGTTGATGGGCGGCGAAGACGTCTCTTCACTCCTGCCTCGCTGATCCGGTGGACTTGATTGGCGGAATCTGCCGAACCTAGACGGGGTCGCGAGTGGGTCAGAGCCGAAATGGTGGCGACGGCACCGCGTAAGTCCAGGTAGTGGGCCTGTATCCCCTTCGGCACACAACTCCCATCACCCCCCGATGATCAAGTCCAGGGTCCCAGCTGTCGATGAAATGCGGGTAGGGCTCTTCATACAGGGTCGGGGAGATGGCACTGCCAGTTCAGGATGGCGGAATTGAATTCGGCCGTACCGACCCGGTCGGGTCCAACGTGCGCGCCGTGTCGGCGACACGACGGAGGCTCGATCCAACCACGCTGGCTTATCTCATCGGGCCGGCTGCGTTCGTAGTCC
>JBEKVF010000399.1:0-3056 GCA_049514295.1 Acidimicrobiales bacterium | reverse complement strand
AGCAGGTTGGCCTCGGTCGGCACCAGGTCGGCCTTGGCGATCTTGACCGTCGACTCCGAACCCCCCTTGGACTCGGGGTCATAGGGCACGCAGGTGCAGATCGTTACCCCGTAGTAGTTCGAGACCGCCACCATGGACTCGTTGCGCACCGGGATGCCGGCAATGTGGCGGTCGGTGACCGTCTTCTCGTTGTCGGTCAACACATAGGTGGACGCACCACCGATCATGCGGAACGTCGAATCGAGAGCCGCCACCACCGAAGGCATGGTCCGGTCGTGCAGGGCAATGATCACCCGGAACCGGCTCCAAGCCAGCCAGGCGCAGAAGAGCACCGTCTTGGCACCGTCGACGACTGGGCCGTCGCCGAAGTCGTATTGGAGCCAGAGCCCGGGTTCTGGGATCCAGGGCTTATAGACCCGGTGGTGCTCGTGGCGATAGGAAGCCTTGAGGGTGGCCACCACGCGCCGGGTCGTGCGCTCCGAGCCGGTGTAGCCCATGGACACGAGCCGGTCGTGCACGACGTCGGCTCGGACCTTGCCCGATGACTTCTCCACCCACTCGGCGACCTTGTCGGCGAAGGCGTCGCTCTTGGTCGGCCGGTCAGTGGGTTCATCGAGCTCTTGGCCCCGGGCCCGAGCCTCCACATAGCGGGCGACAGTGTGATGGTCGACGCCGGTCAGCTGGGCTGCGGCGCGAAGTGATTTGGTGAGGTCATAGGCCTCGAGTACGTCCATCTGCTTCTCCTTGGGCAACATGGGGGTGTTCCTTCCTGGCTCGATGGGTGCGTTGCAGCTCCATCGATGCCAGGGAGGGACGGATCAGTGGTGGATGGGGACATCTCGTGTCCGTCCGTGGGGAGTTCCCATGTCCGTCCCTGGGGAGATCAGGTGACCGTCCCTGGGGAATTCCGTTGGCCGCCTATGGGGAGTTTCGCGTGGCCGCCGTCACGGGGCAGACCCCACAGGGCTGCCGTTTCGAAGAAGATGCGCACCACCTCAGGGGCGGTGGCGACGGGCAGCGCAACACTGGCCAACACGGCCCGGAGTAGTCGTCGATGAAGTTGACGATCTCGACCGGGACTCGTCGTCGAGATGCCAATGGGTCATGTCGGACTGCCAGGTCTCGTTGGGCAGATCCGACTCAAAACGCGCGCCCAGATGGAGCGAGGTCGCTTCTGGGGCTGGGGCGTCACGAAGCCGCGGCGCCGCAGGGCGCGATGGATGGTCGAGAGAGCCGGGACCTCGACCCCCTCGTGGCTCAGGCGCCAGGCGCTCGTCCCGGCTCCGGCGTCGAGACCGTCTTCGCCAGGCGCTCGGGCCAGGCCACGATCTGGTCCCCGAGCACGGCCGAGGTGAGGTTGGCGGGCGCCTTGGGTTCTACGCTTGAGTGGGGGCAGGATCACCTCTCCGCCAGCTCGGTAGAGAGCGGCGTGCGGGTGCACCCAGGACTTCGAGCGCCCCGTGGACGCAGCCACCGCCCGCACAGAGCGTCCCTCGGCGAGCACGGCGTTGACGCAGTACTTGGCCAGATCCGTGGGACCGCCCTCAGAACGGGTCTCCCGGAACTGCCGACACATCGTGTCCCACAAACTGTGGAACCTCAGACCATCGCCCCCACGACGGGTTGTGGTGCCTATGGGGCCGGGGCCCGTCGCCATCGGCCTGCTCCGGTGGCGCACCATATTCACGGCGAGCTCCCGACCACGCTCGCCGGGTTTACCGGCACCCAGCGTCTCAGGGCCCTGCCACCTCTGGCTCTCCAGACCGCGTCCACTGTGCCGGACACGGTGATCGGCCAACCGGTGGGACGCCTGCCCATCCCCAAGATCGGCATCCTCGATGCCATCGTCGAGGGAGTCGGCAGACCCAGCTCGAGCAGGGACCGGGCACCACCGGGAACGTCGCTCCCCGGGGAGGATGGCAACGTCGCCATCGCCGAGCACCGCTCCACCTACGCCCACCGTTCTCCAACCACGCCGGACAGCGGGCCATGACCGGATCTTCGGGGGGCGCTAACTCACGCAGGTCCGCCCGGTGTTAACACCGGGCGGCCCCGTCAGAAGAGGCCGGACGGACGAATGCCGACTCAGCCGTCATCGGTGTTTCCCGTGAAACATCTTCCGATTCAACTGTGTGCGAGTTGAAGTGGACGTCCCTACATGCGGCCGAGTTATGCCGAGCGACCGCCCAGGAGCCTCGTCACTGGGCAGCTCTCGATCCTGCTGCGCGCGCATCGGCCGCTGCTCCTGATCAGTCCCGTGGTGATGGAGAACGCGCCGCGGACGATGCCGCTCGGTAGCCCTGTCAGCGAGCCGAGGTCGGGCAAGGGCGACGAACCCGATCGCGACGCGGATTGGGTGTTAACACCCTCCGAAGAAGTCACGACCGATGCCTCGTCGATTCCCGATGTGTCTCCGACCCGATCGCCGTTGCTGTCGGTCACGACCGGCGCGGGCGCTGACGCCAAGCCGGCGATAGCGCGCGCGGCGTCGTCAGCCGTCTCTCCGGTTCGGGCGCCGTCGATCATCCCCTCGAAGAGGACGCGCACGGAGACACCGCGGCGCGCAGCCTCGGCCTCGACCCAGGCACGCCGGCTGTGGTCGAGGCGGATGCCTACAACGGTGGACTTGGTCGTCGCCATGACCCGTTAACAGTAATCCCCTGGTGTTTACAGAATCGGCGCAGAATGGTGGCAGCCAGGTTGTGAGCGCCGTGGCCCGGCTGACGGGTCGGCACGGCTCTGGAGCCAGCTTGGAAATCTCGACGGCTGGCTCAGGTCGGCGAAATGACAGAGGCGGCCGCCGTGGCTCACGTGTGTGACCGTTGGCGTCGCCGGCGAGTCGAATCTCGGGAACGGCCCAGGCGCCCCGGGACCGCGTCGGCACGTGCTCGACCGGGGGGCGGCGTGCTCCTGGGAGAACTCACGGAACCGGCGGCGGCGAAGCTCATCATGAGAGAGAGCTCTTTCGACGAGCCGGACACGATGCCACCCGAAAAGCAGCGTTGGGCTGACCCGTGCCTGATGGCCATGGTGTTAACACCGCACCCTTTGGGGCG
>JBEKVF010000398.1:0-3056 GCA_049514295.1 Acidimicrobiales bacterium | reverse complement strand
GTGATTATGCCGACCTTGTCGACCCGTTCACCTCCGAAAGAGCCCATCAAACAGGGGGTTCTCCTTCATGCCACACGCAGGTCGGCATAATCGCGGGGTCGGCATAAGTCCATCTATGCCGACGTCGGCATAGATGGACAACTTCAGCCCGCACCTCTCGACGAAAAAGGACACCCGAGTGGGTGACTGGGCCGAGGCGAACAACGTCGAGCGGGCCTACGTGCCCACCAACGCCAGCTGGCTGAACCGGATCGAGGCACAGTTCCAGGCGCTGCGTTACTTCACCCTCGACGGCACCGATCACCGTTCACACGAAGAGCAGAACTCGATGATCCGTCGCTACATTGCCTGGCGCAACCGCAACGCTCAGGACAAGACACTGCGTGAGCTGGTAAAGCGCGCAAACGTTGCCTGATGCGGCACTAGATGCCAATCACCCGGGAAGCCCTCGGTGTTGAAGCGCACGTAGCTGGTACGACCATGGACCCTTTCGCGAGTCTGTGGTCCTTCGTACACCACGTCCTCGACTACAAGGTCACCAAAAGCAACCCAATCTCTGTCATTCGCTGCCGTCCAATATGCGGGTCACAACCTCACTTGCATTTCTCACTTGAGAAACGCTAGATCCTGGCTGTCCGACCCGCCCCCGTTCGCCGGGAGGGGGCGCACGGTGGTCGAGACCGTGTCTCGCGGAGGCAAGCGCGTTGGCCTCAAGATCATCGCCACGGTGGGCCGCGACATGGTGGTGAAGTCAGTCAGCCAGCCAGCCAGCCAGCCAGCCAGCCAGTAAGGCTCTCGTCAGATCAATGCGGGGCGGGTCATGTGTGCGAGACCCTCTGACGTTGCCTCCTGCACGCCCGGCATACCCGACCACCTTTGCG
Source organism: Acidimicrobiales bacterium (assembly GCA_049514295.1). Taxonomy (GTDB): domain Bacteria; phylum Actinomycetota; class Acidimicrobiia; order Acidimicrobiales; family RAAP-2; genus Bog-473. The sequence goes on along the minus strand of JBEKVF010000398.1, from coordinate 2,175 downwards.
GGTTATCTGCACATTGGCGGGATCTGTGAGGGAATGGCCACGGAGGCATTCGACCTTGCGGGCGTTGATGCCTCATGGATTATTGCCGGCGGCTACCCGATCCTTCGGATTCATAGGCTCCCAATGCTCGGGATTGACGCAGCCGACCGCCGAACATCGCGGCACGAGGGTGTGGCCGGAGGGCACCGGCCCCCATGAGGGCCGCCCAAATGAGCTGATGTGCATTCCATTGGATCCGTCGTTTGTGCTCCTCGACGATGATCCGCCCATATCCGAATCAGTCAACAAGCCCGGGCCACAGGAAATGACCCTCGGCGTCAGGCTCGATGCGGGCCAACCATCGCGGCGCGGCCCGCTGGTCGGCGGGTCGGAAAACCGTCGCCCCCGTCATCGGGCAGCCTCCCGCAGGAACCCTCGGCCCCATACCGCCCCCCTCAACGCATCCGCCGAGCTGCTTGGTGGCCGTCCGCCGGGGGTTACGGCGACCCGTGTCGATCAGGTCGAACCCCGAAATCTCCCGCAGTCCCCGCCCCAGATCGAACCCGGCTATCGGGACCCCGAGGGCGATGGCGTCAGCCAGCTCCCGGATGCATCCCGCCCCGATGGTGCCGTCGTCGGCTCCGAAGATCACGAATCCCCCAAGGGCTCGGACCAGCCGGAGCCACGACCGCAGCCATTCCGCATCGCTGGCGAAGATCGTCGCTGGGTCGATCAGCCTGGCCCCGCGGGCCGGCGTGGCGCCCCCGGGCCGGGGTGGCGTGGCCGCCCGGGGTCGGGGCCGGTCGGTCGGTCGCCGTGGGGCGTGGCGGTTCGGTGCCGCTCTCGGTGCCCCGCCTTGCCGTCTCCCCGGGCGACGAATTGGAGCGGAAGACGGGATTCGAACCCGCGACCCTCACCTTGGCAAGGTGGTGGTTTCGGTCTGGCAGGTCACATCCAGTCCCCCACCGTGGGATTCCGTCCACCCAGTTTCCACCCCGTCCACCGAGTCCATCCCTGTAGTAGAGCGCTCTACTATGAGCGCTCTCGGCTCTGCGCGACTAGCCATCAGGAAATGGGACCGCCATGGACCGGCCGAATCGGCGGTTAGCTCTGGTTCGGGCCCGAGCGCACTAAGCCCGAGAGTCTCCTTCGCAGCGATGAGGCGGGCGCCTCCTCCATCGAGCCGATTCAGGCTCCAAGTTGGCGTTCAGCTTTGCTGCCCACCCTGATCAGGTCCCTTCACTGTGATGTTGACCTGCTCCCGGATGACTCGTAGGAAACCCGTCATTCGAAATCACCGGGTCCCACTCCCAGAGATCAAGCGGTCTTGACAATCAGGACGTGGCAGCCCGCATTGTGAGCCACGGTATTGGGTACAGAGCCAATGATCCTTCGCGTTCCCTGCATCCCCTTGCTCCCGACCACGATCAGGTCGGCTCCGATCTCGTCCGCGTACCGAACGATCGCTGTTGCCGGAGCGCCCGATTCGGTGTGAATCACCACGTCAAGGCCCTCAATCTCGCGAGCCACCTCCTCGAGCATCCGATCCGCCGCAAGCTTCAAGAGAGCGTCGCCGCCCACCGGATCCCCTGAAGCCAGGCCCCCGCCCCCTACGCCGGCGGCCAACCGAGACACCGATAGAAGGTGCAGCGTGGCGGCGTTCTGGCGAGCAATTTGAGCCGCCATCGTGACGGCAACTGCTGCAGTATCTGAGCCGTCGGTGCCAACAACGATTGTGGAGAACATTCCATGCCTCCGAATCAGAAATGGTCTTACAGATCGCATAATAGGTGTGATTCCCCCAAGGTGCACCAGGAGGTTAAGAGCGAAGACGCGTGCCTTGGTCCCCGGCAAAGCTATGAGGGACCATCTCGCCGATTCAGCGCAGAGCCTGATTGCGGAGGACTCGACATGTCGTGCCTTGGATCGGTCCTCGCGCCCGCCCTCCCACTCTGTTCGGAGTCCTTATTCACTTCGAGGCGTTGCAGTCTCAAGAGAACGGAGTGGCCCGATGGTCAGCTCGAGGGTCGGCCGCCGCGACCGAGAAAGCGGCCCGTCCGTCGGTCGTGGGCACGAGTACCGCACCATATGAGCATCGCGTCAAAAGGGCCCGTCGTCAGCCGCCCATTTGAGCTAGTTTCGCGTTCACGATTGCGACCGAGAGGGGTAGGCTCGGTGGCAGACGGGGGGTCCCGA
>JBEKVF010000397.1:0-3066 GCA_049514295.1 Acidimicrobiales bacterium | reverse complement strand
CGAATCGGTGGATGCCCGGAACCAACGCTAAATGTCCCAGTTCGCCGGCATTGGGCAAGGCTGAACGGCACTCACCCTGGCAGGCCCACGGTGTGAACGAGACGAAGCAACCTGTGGAACATCCCTGATACGTTCACACCGCTGTAGCAGTTCCAGCCAGCAGGAAGTCACATGGCTGACAAGACGGTTCTGCTGGGACAGATCGTTGCTGAGCAGGAGGATTTTGCCGCGCTCCTGCGGGTCTGACCGACGAGCAGTGGGCTGCATCGTCGCTCTGCGAAGGATCGACGGTGCGCGACACGGCGATCCACACGGCCTGGCATATTCATCTCAAGCGGATCGGTCCGGTGCCATCTTTCGGGTATGCGCGCGATGTGAGCCAGTTCCTTCTCCTGGGGGGGACCAAGTTCGATGCCAGGCAGCGCGAGAGGGACGGAGCACGTTCGAACGAGGACCTCATCGACTGGATCGCCTCACCGGCGAAGTCCACTCTGACCAATCTCGGCGAGTTGATGATCCACCAACAAGATGCACGGCGCCCGCTGGGTTTGGGACGCGTCATTCCCGCCGATCGGCTGGCCTCACTCTTGAGCTACTGCATGTCGCCGATTGGAGGCGGGGGCCTCGGTGTCGGGTGTGGCTCATACAAGCTCGGGCGGGAATTCCATCTTGTCGCCACAGACATCGGCTGGTCGGGCGGCCAGGGGCTGGAGGTACGGGGACCAGGCGAAGCGATCCTGATGGCGATCAATGGTCGTAGCGAGGCCACCGACGACCTTGAAGGTTCCGGCGTTGAGATCCTTGCTAGTCGCCTTGCCGCTCACGCAAACCGAGGCTGACTATTAGAAGGGCAACACGTTGAGCGTGTGGTCACACCTCCGTTAGCGGGAGTGGTCCTCGCCCCTCGGCGAGCAGGCGTTCCGTCCACGAGTGAATCGTCGTCGAGCGAACGCCCGTCCCGGTCCCGTTCGGTCGTCAGGCGCCGAGTGGCCGGCCGTCTCCGTCGAGCAGGGCGCTCGGGTCGAGGGCGTGGACATCGCCGGCCCCGGTCAGCGACAGGGCCACCTTCAGCTCACCTCTCATGGTGCGCAGCACGTCGACCACTCCCTGGCGCCCGCCGGCGGCCACCGACCAGGCCCAGGCCCGGCCCACCAGGCAGGCCCGGGCGCCGAGCGCCAGCGCCTTGACCACGTCGAGGCCGCTGCGGATGCCCCCGTCGACCAGCACCTCGAGGGAGTCGCCCACCGCGTCGACAACGGCTGGCAGGGCGGCGATCGTGGACGGAGTGCTGTCGAGCTGGCGTCCGCCGTGGTTGGAGACCACGATCCCGTCGACACCGGCGTCGGCGGCCCGCCGCGCGTCCTCCGGGTCGAGGATGCCCTTGAGCACGAGCCGACCCGGCCACGTGCGGCGTACCCAGTCGAGGTCGTCCCATGTGACCGAGGGGTCGAACTGGTGGTCCACCCACTCCTTGAACGCGTCCGGGCTGGTCGCCCCGGGTACCGCCTTCTCGAGGTTGCCGAAGGTGTGGGGCCGGCCCCGGACGGCCACGTCGCGCGCCCAGCGCGGGTGCAGGCCGAAGTCGAGGGCCTGGACGATCCGGCCCGGCAACCGCTGGGGTCCCGCCATGCCGTTGCGCACCTCCCGGTAGCGGGCGCCCACGACCGCGAGGTCGACGGTGAGCACCAGCACGGGACAGCCGACGCTGGACGCACGGGACATCAGGTCCTCGGCGTAGGCCCGGTCGCGCATGACGTAGAGCTGGAACCAGAACGGCGCGGTGGTGGCCCGGTCGACCTCCTCGATGCTGCAGATGGACACGGTCGACTCGCAGAAGGCGATGCCCATCTGCTCGGCAGCCTGGGCCGCCTGCACCTCGGCGCGCGTGGCGTACATGCCGGCCAGACCGACCGGCCCGAGCACGAGAGGCATGGCCAGGGACTGGCCCAGCACGGTGGTGGCCAGCTGCAGCTCGGACACGTCCCGCAGCACGCGCTGGCGCAGGTGGATGGCGGCGAGGTCGTCGACGTTGGCCCGCAGCGTCGACTCCTCGTAGGCGCCGCCGTCGATGTAGTCGAACAGCTGGCGGGGGAGCCGCCGCCGGGCCAGTTCGCGGTAGTCGCGGACCGAGGCCGGAGCCAAGCCCAGAGAGCGATCGGGGAACAGCGCCATCGCGGCCGACGCTAGCCCGCTCGGATCACGGCCGCGATGGGAGGGTGGACCGTGGGGATGCGGACGGGCCTAATCGACGACCGGCGCGATGCCGCCGGACGACTGCGAGCGCTACTGCCTCGGACGACGCGTTCACCATCGACGCTTGACGCCCCGGCCTTGAGCAGGGACGGAACGATCGTGTGGAGGCCGTGGCGGTTTGCCCCGGGTGACGGTGCTCGGCGGTGACGGTCAGTGTCGGACTCGGGTCAGGTCGATCAGGGGGTTCCGTTGGGGTCGCATCGCACACGCACCGTCCTGTACTTGAGTGCGCCCATCGACGTGGTGGGGTCGACGACGCGGAACTTGGCGACGGCCTGAGCAACCGAGATCGAGCTCAAGGGCGCGAGCTGGTCGCGCAGCTCGGGTCGTGCGGTGACCGATCAGTGAGCGGAGCTGGTTGAGGGCCCGGACGCGGTCTTGGCGGGTCGAGCGGCGTGCCACGCGCAGCACTCGGAGCTTCTCCACGTTGCCATCGCGGGTCTTCGCGCTGGTCGACGCCTCACCCGACGGCGCGGCTCGGGCCGCGGAGACGGCGTCAGTGGTGTCGGACTTGTCGGCCCGGCGGCGACGCTGACGGTTGAGACGGTCGACCTCGATCACCTCAATGCCGTGGTCGAGGAGGTGGCGGGCCAGGCCGGCGCCGTAGGTGCCGGTGCCTTCCACGCCGACCCGCTCGATCGGACCGAAGCACGACAGCCACACCACCAGGTCGTGGTAGCCCGCCGCGGTGGCCGGGAAGGTGTTCGTATCCAACAGCCCGCCCCGCTCGTCGAGGGCGGCGACGACGTGGAGGTCGCGGTGGGTATCTACCCCGCCCGTAGGAAGCAAGTGCCCCAGTACGCCGGGTCGGTG
>JBEKVF010000396.1:0-3070 GCA_049514295.1 Acidimicrobiales bacterium | reverse complement strand
GATGCGAGAAAGGCGCCTGTCTATGAGACGGCGATGGAGAGAAATGCCTGTGTCTCAATTTCGGAGACAAGAATGAATGGCGCGAGGCGTAGGCAAGACTGGAAGACCTGGGCGCACGAAGGGCCGACCGGGAATCGGCGATGAAGAAGACAACGGGCGTCACCGAGCCGGCCTACTGGGGCAGTCAGGCCCAACCCCCTACGTGACCGCCGACCGGCCACGGTCACGGCGCTACAAATGATCGATCACGACAAACGGGGTGAGTTCTTCGAGTGATCCGATTCCGGGGCCTCTCGTCGAACGACCTTTACTAGGCGCCGGTACGGCAGGTTTTGCACGATCGGGACAGATTCTGCCCCCGTTACCGTTGTGACCTCGTCCGCAGTAGCCGTTTCCGCCCTCCAGGGTGGATTTCCGATGTGCAACCAGTCCCATACGAACCAAACGGAAGCGCTTGCGTCGACTCCGGTCATCTCGAACCCAGTGTTCAATCGTGATCTCATAGTGAAACTCAACCACCGGGTCTCCAGTGCGGCTGGAACTCGGTCGATCCCCGCTATGGCCAAGCGAAAGAATGGCGTCATCCGATTCGCGCTCAAAGGTGAGATTGGACTTGGCACGTTCCATGAGACAGCTCCTCGTCGACGCCTCCCCCCTCATTGGTCTCGGCGGGTTCCTTTCACGGCTTTAGTCGGCGGTGTGCCACCGAAGTGCTGTAGGGGGCACCCAAGTTGAGGACGAGACTCTGATCACCCGGTCGGACTTCGGCCCTCTTTCCAGCGGAGCATCGACCGGCAGAACTTGGCTTCTCACGCGTGACCGTCGCGGAGGCTGGGTCTCGCCCGCTCAGTGACGCGGTGGTGCCACCCGGCGTAGGACGCGCAGGCTGCCGCAGGCACCATCGTCGAGGAACTCCCCCGAGTCGAGCGCGGCGCAGTAGAGCTCATAGGGAGGGCGCCCGCCGTCGGCCGGGTCGGGGAAGACGTCGTGAATGGCCAGCCATCCCCCGACCGCCACGTGCGGTGCCCAGCCCCGGAAGTCGGCCCAGGCGGGATCCTCGCCGTGCCCGCCGTCGATGAAGCAGAACGCCAGCGGCCGGTCCCAGCGCGCCGCGACCGTGGGGGAGTCGCCCACGACGCCCACGACGGACGCCTCGAGCCCGGCGATCGAGATGGTGCGCCGCCAGTGCAGCAGCGTGTCGATGCGGCCCGCCTCGGGATCGACGAGATCGGCCTCGTGGTACTCCCACCCGGGCTGGTTCTCCTCGGAGCCCCGGTGGTGGTCGATGGACAGCAGGACCGCGCCGGTGGCCTCGGCGGCCGCTCCGAGATACACGGTGGACTTCCCGCACCAGGCGCCGATCTCCACGAAGGTCGGGGGCGTCGCGCCGGGGACTTCTTCCCGGCCAGCCCGGAGGGCGGCGTGGAACAGCGCTTCCCCTTCGTCGTCGGGCATGAAGCCGCGGGTCTCGCGGGCCGTCTGGAGTAGTGCCCGCACCCGGTCGGACTCCCGCGCGTCGCTCGCGGGCACCGCCTGGGTCATCAGGCGCTGTGCGTGCCGGCTGCCCGCAACGAGTCGGCCAGCCCGGGCCGTTCGCGGGCTGCGAAGGCCACGTTGACGTTCAAGCGCTCGGCCGACTGCGCGACGCGCCGCGGGCCCGACGCCAACGGGTGGTCCTCGAGGAACGCGATTGCGCCGCGTGCGAAGTCGGCGTCGCCGCAGAGCGCCGGCAGGGAGTCGAGGATACGTGGCGGCGCATTCTTGGGGAAGCGCTCGAGGATCGTGTCCCAGCTCTCGGTGATGCGCGTCCACACGGCCTGGTTGCCGACGGGATTGGCCAGGAGGGCGGCGATGACGCTGAACCCGTTCTGTGTGCGCACCTCGGTGAGGGCCAGGTCGAACGTGCGCAGGCAGAGATCGACGTCGGGGAAGCTGGCGAGCGCGCCGAGCGAGCGCATCTCCTCCTGTGGCGTCGATGCCGACCGGTAGCGCTCCAGGAGCGCGTCGTAGTCGCCTGGGCGCACGAGCTGCGCGACGACGGACAGGGTCGCCGTCTCGATGTCAGCGGGGATCGCAGGGCCCGAGCCACCACCGATCGGCGACGAATCGAAGCGGCGAGCGGCCTCGGCCCGGACCTCCTCGTCCGCACCGACGGTGCCCATCAGGTTGATGGCGAGCGAGCGCAACGACGGCGTGCGGTCACCCTCTCCCGGGGACGCATCGAATCCCAAGCGGCGGTAGATGGGGCCGAGCAGCGCAGCCACGGCCTCGTGCAGCGCGTCCTTGTGTTCGGGCAGCGCGATCCGGTTGGCCAGCACGAGGGCGCTGCCGACGGACGCCCAGGGCGCAGGGTCGGGCTCCAGGCCCAATCGCGACGCCAGGACCAGGAACTCCGGCAACGCGTTGTGGCCGGCCAGCGTCGTCGCCCACGTATCGGAGAGGAGGTTGGCCCGCTCGAGCGGGGTGAGCTCGGGGAGGTGCTCGGCCAGCGCCAGCCGGTGCCCGCTCTCGTAGCCCACCCTGAACACGCCCCAGCCGCCGGCGTTCAGCACCGCCAGCCCTTGCTGCGCCTCGTCGATGGAGGTCGGCTCCGGCCCCAGGACCAGGTGCCGGACCGGCGCCCCCGGCATGCCTTGGGCGGGCAGCACACGCACCGCGATGGGCACGTTCCACTCCCTCCCGATGGACGACTCCACACCAGGGGGCGGCGGACCGAAGGAGAACGGCTGCTGGGTCAGCGTGTCCCCGTGCAAGGAGACGAGTGGGTGCCCCCCCTGGAGGATGAACGTGTCCATGACGTTGCGCACGGGCGCGCCGCTGGCGTCCTCGAGCGCATCCCACAGGTCGGTCGTGACCGTGTTGCCGTACGCGTGCGCCTTGAGGTACGTGCGCACGCCGTCCCGGAAGACATCGGCCCCGACGTGCTGCTCGAGCATGCGCAGCACACCGCATCCCTTCTCATAGGTCAGCAGGTCGAACATCCCCTCTGCCTCCTTGGGCGGCCCGACGGGATATTCAATGGGACGAGTCGAGTGCACCCCGTCGACGGCGAGGGCGGCCTCGCGTGAGG
>JBEKVF010000395.1:0-3070 GCA_049514295.1 Acidimicrobiales bacterium | reverse complement strand
TGGCGAAGAAGATCGACAGCGCCGTGTTCCCGGGCCTGCAAGGCGGGCCGCTGGAGCATGTGATCGCCGCGAAGGCGGTGGCGTTCGCCGAGGCGGCAAGGCCCGAGTTCCGCCAGTATGCCGAGCAGATCATCGCCAACGCCGGGGCCCTGGCCGGTGCGCTGGCCGGCCACGGGTTCCGTCTCGTGTCGGGAGGTACCGACAACCACATGCTGCTCGTCGACCTGCGGCCGTTCGACGCGGACCTGACCGGCAAGGAGGCCCAGGAGGTCCTGGACCGGGCGGGCATCACGTGCAATCGCAACACCATCCCCGACGACCCGCGCTCGCCCTTCCTGACGTCGGGCCTGCGCCTGGGGACCGCCGCCGAGACGACGGCAGGCATGGGCACCACCGAGATGCAGGTCGTCGCCGACCTGATCGTGCGCACGCTCAAGGCCCGCACCGACGAGGGTGAGATCGCCACGGTGCGGTCGGAGGTCGCCACGCTGTGCGCCGCGTTCCCGCCGTACCCCGACCTCGTGGCCTAGTGCATGCCTGACATCGGCTGGTACTGCCTGGTCCTGGCGGTCGCCGCAGCGGCGACGGCAGCACTGACCGTGCCGGCCAAGCGCATCGCGCTGCGGGTGGGCTACGTCGCCCACCCGGGCGAGCGCAGCGTGCACACCAGGCCGATCCCCTATGGCGGTGGCGCCGCCATGTTCATGGGGTTCCTCGTCGCGGTCCTCGCGTCGGCCATCGTGCCGCAGCTGCGGCCCATCTTCGAGGACTCGCCGGAGATGACCGGCGTCGTGCTGGCCGCCGGTGCGATGTTCGCGGTGGGGCTGATCGACGACGTCCGGGACATGTCGGCACCGGCCAAGATGGCCGGGCAGGTCCTGGCCGCCAGCATCCTGTACTTCAGCGGCGTCACCATGTACGAGCTCAAGATCCCGCTCGCCGGGTTCTTCGTGCTGACTCCCGGCATCATCCCCCTCATCACCGCGGCGTGGGTCATCGCGCTGACCAACGCCGTGAACCTCATCGACGGCCTCGACGGCCTCGCCGCCGGGGTGGTCGCCATCGGCGGCGGTGCCTTGGCGATCTACGGCATCCGACTCATGGGCCTGGGCCTCCTGCCCAGCGACAACATCGGACCGCTGGTGGCCGTGATCGCGTGCGGGATCTGCCTCGGCTTCCTTCCGTTCAACTTCAACCCGGCGCGTATCTTCATGGGTGACGCGGGTGCGCATTTCCTCGGGCTCCTGATGGCGGCTTCGACGATGGTGATCGGCGGCCGGGTCCCCACCGCGGTGCCCATCAGCGGCGTGACCTACTTCTTCTTCGCTCCCCTCTTCATCCCCCTGCTGATCCTGGGGGTGCCCCTGGTCGACATGGCCTTCGCCTTCGTCCGGCGGACGGCCCGGGGAAAGGGGTTCGACACCCCCGACAAGGAGCACATCCATCACCGCCTCCTCCGCCTCGGCCATGGCCCCCGGCGCAGCGTCATCATCCTGTGGGCCTGGACGGCGATCCTGTCCAGCTTCCTTCTCTTCCCCCTGTTCGTGCACCAGGTCAACGCCTTCATCCCGATCGGGGCGGCGGCCCTGGGCGTGGGCCTGTACACCTTCTTCCACCCGGGCCTGCGCCGGGGCAACGGGGAGGAGGAGGAGGATGTCCGGCCGGACACGGGGGAGGGGCCCCCGTCGGGGGAGCCCCGACGGGTTAGCGAGGTGGTCAGGTTCCCCTCGTGACCGTTTGGACGACATCTGGGCCGGGATGCGAAGATGAGGCCTGTGTACCCCGTCCACCTCGCCTCGTCCGATGCCGTCGCGGCATCGCGGACGACGGACTCCGGCGCGCCACGCACCGCATAAGGGGCCAGAAGTCGCATGCGTGGTCAAGTGAGTCTCGTCATGCGCGCCCATTCGGGTGAGCGACTCGGGCGATTCCTCCCCGCCAGGGGGGCCGAAACCGCTTCCCGGCGCCGTGGCGTTCCTGGGCATGGGGCTCTCGGCCGCCGCCTGCGTGGGGGTCGGCCTGGGGCTCGGGCTCTTGGTGGACAGTGCCGCGGGGACGGCGCCGGTGTTCCTGCTGGTCGGCTTGGCGCTGGGCCTGGCCGCCGCCGCCTTCAGCGTGATCAAGCAGATCCGCACGTACCTCTAGAGGGCGCCGCATGAACATGCTCGACGGGCTCTCGGATCTCGGGGGCAACGCACTGGCCAAGGTGCTCCGGCGCACCATCGTGTCCGCCATCATCGTGGGCGCGGCGGCCATCATCATCACGCTCTTGCTCTCCGTGCCGATGGCGGCGCTGGGCATCGCCATCGGGCTCGGGATGGCAGTTCTGAACCTCCGCTTCCTCGATGCCGGCGTGGCCAAGCTCCACACGGACGGCGAGACGAACAACAAGGTGCTCCGGCGTGCCATGGGCACCAAGAGCGTCACCCGCCTCGGCGTCATCACCGTCATCTGCATCGGCCTCCTCCTGCTCAACGGCGCGCTGGGCATCGGCGCCGTGGCCGGCCTCGTCATCTTCCAGCTGCTCTTCGTGGTCAACGTCGGGCGCGTCGTCATTTCGCAGGGGATCCAATGAGCGGCAACAGCTTCGTGCTGGCCAGCGGCAACATCACGATCGGCGACCACCACAGTGTGTGGCACGTGGCGGGCCTCACCATCTACGGGGACGTGGTGTGGACCACGCTCATCGCGGCGGCCATCGTGCTGGGCCTCGGACTGCGCATGCGGGCCAAGGTCACCTCGGGTGTCCCGGGGAAGCTGCAGCTCTTCTGGGAGACGCTGGTCGAGCAGGTCTCCGACCTGGCCTCGTCGGCCATCGGGCCCGAGGGTCTCCCCTTCGTCGGCCTGGGCGTCACGGTCTTCTTCTTCATCCTGATCTGCAACTGGCTCGCCTTCGTGCCGAGCGGTGACCCCGGGTACCTGGCCCCGCCGACCGGGGACGTCAACCTGCCGCTGGCCCTGGCCCTCACCGTCTTCTTCCTGGTGCACTACAACTCGGTCAAGGCGCGCGGCTGGAAGGGGTACTTCAAGCACTACGCCGAGCCCTACGCCGCGCTGACGCCGATCAACA
>JBEKVF010000394.1:0-3071 GCA_049514295.1 Acidimicrobiales bacterium | reverse complement strand
GAAAGGTGTCGGTCAGAGCGCGATGACGCCCGTTGAACCGGGCAATCACGTCCTCGTAGCTCCGTTCCACTTCGTCGTCCCGGAGTGCCAAGAGGCGTTGCAACACCGCAGAGGATCGCGACTCCTGGTGGTCGAAACCCTCTTGTCCAGGGACGAACAGTCGAGTCACCACGCGCGACTTGTCCGCCGCGATGTGAACCGGGCTGCGACGGGCCAGCCTGGACGCCTCCAGGGTCATTGCAAGACGCTCGCCACGGACCGTGCGTGCTGCAGGGTCGACAGGAGGGCGAGCGTCGATTCGGTGCCCTGGTTGCGATTCGCACCGCCCCGCTCCAGGCCGTCAAAGGCTCCCCCGGTGTCGGGATCCCACATGACGACGCCCTCGTCGTTGTTCCCGCCAAACCAATCTGCGGCCGCGGTCACGCCGTCCGCCCACCGTCGGTTGCCGTCGACGGTCCCGGCCCGGGCGCAGGCGTCGGCAAGCGCCGCCACCTCAATGGGCTGTTGGTCGAATCCGGGACCATGGTCGCCGGGACCACTGCCGCCGACGGGGGTTACCGAGAGATAGCCGCGAGGGGACTCGCGGTCGAGCAGCCATTCCAAGAGGTCCAACCCTCGGCGCAGGAGGGCCGGACGCCCCAACGCGGACCCGGCCGCAATCATCGCTTCCGGGAGGGTGGCGTTGGCGTAGGTGAGGCGCCGCTCGGGCCACGGCCACACTGCGTCTGGGCCGGGTCCGGTCATGGCGTCGGCGGCATCAGACAGCAGTGCACGCGCCGATGTGTTTTCGGGATCGACACTGAGAACCTCGGCTGCGCCCAGAGCCGCGAAGGCCATCGCTTTCGGCCACCTCGATCGCTGTCTCATTGATCGCTCCAGCGCGCTGGTGGCCAAGTGGCGTATCAGGTGATCGTCGCTGCGCGCGGCGGCGGTGCCCAACCCCCAGATGCTCCTGCCCCAGCAGTCATTGAGTGCCGGGCGATCCTCCCAGGTACCCTGCCTGTTCATTCGATTTCGGCACTTGCCCTGCCGATCCAACGCATCGTGAAGAAACCTCAGGCTCAGCAGCTCCAGTTCGTGTACCGCTGATGCGCCGTCAGGTTCGCGGGCAGCCACGACAAGCACGCGGGCCATGTCGTCGGTGCAGTAACCGTGCTCTGGCCTGGGCTCGCGGTAGAGGGCGTGCTCGAAGGTCGCGCGCTCGTCGGTCATGTGGACGAGGTGGCGGAAGTCCGGCTCAGGAGTCTCCAGCAGCGGGCTCATACCAATGCGAGCCGTTCCTCGAGGAGGTGGTTGGCCAGGTGAAGGTACTCGCCCGCGACCACTGACCATCCGAGGCTCGGCGCCAGGCGGGAGGCCTCCGCGGCCATGTTGGCGGCCAGCTCGGGCCTGGTGAGGACCCGTCTCAGCGCACGCGCCATTGCATCTGGGTCATCGTGGTCGACCACCAGTCCGGCGCCGCTCGAAAGCAGCTCGACCGCGTGCGGAAATGCCGTCGCGATCACCGGTCTGCCGGCGGCGATGGCGTCGACGAGCACGCCGGACGTCACCTGCTCCTTGGAGTCATACGGCAGGACGACCACTTTGCTGGACTGGATCAACCTCGTGAGCGACGTCACATCGCGATAGTCGGCGTCGAAGATGACGGAGGAAGAGATCCCGTGGCGCTCCGCCTGCTCTATGCGGTCTTGACGGTATGACTCTCCTTGAACGGCCAGGACCTTGGGGTGGGTCCGGCCGGACACCAGATAGCGCGGCCGCATCGGGAGATCGTGCAGAGTTCGCATCGCCTCAATGACCCTCTCGATGCCTTTGCCGGGTCCGATGAGGCCCCAGGTCAAAATGACGGGTCGGCCCTTCGGGTCCGGCACGACACGTCCAGTGGGGATGGCTGCGCCATGGGCAATCGTGTCCACTTTGGAGGCGTCCACGTCGAATCCATCGCACAGCCGGACCCGGGCCGCCTCCGTCATCACCACGACCCGGTCCGCCAGAGCGGCGACATCGTTCAGTACCGAGCGCTGATGTGGCGTCGGGTTCGTGAGGATCGTGTGGGCGATGACGATGGAGGGGACGTGGAGAGCGCCCAGGACCTCGAGCACGTCGTCACCGTCGTTACCTCCGTACAGCCCGTATTCGTGCTGGACGACAGCCACATCGCATTGGTTCAGCGAGTCCACGCTCTCGAGCATGGAGCGCGCCGATCCGTTGACCATCTCGCCGATGACCCGATCGCCGTGCACTGACTGTCCGCCACCGTCGACGACTCGCACGATGCCGATCTCGGCGCCGTTGGCCGCCAACCCGGACGCCAGCGCAGAGGTGAACGTGGCCAGACCGCACGCTGTCGGGGGGTACGAGCTGAGAATTCCGAAAGTGCGAGCGCGGCCATCAGGGCTTTCGATGGGCAAATTCGGGACGCGCACTTATGCTCCTCAAAGAAGCTCGGTCGAGGCGTCGAACCTGCCCGGGTCGACGTCGGCCGAATCGGCCGTCCTGCCCAAGCGAAGCGACTCTCCCAAGGGGACGAGATACCCAGCATACAGCGGAGACCCACGGCCCGTCCCGTCGGGCCCAGGTCGACCGCGGCGCACGGTCACGCCCGAGGGGTTCCTCCGGTGTGGAAGATGGGCCACCCGATCTCGGTCTTCCACTCGGACTCATCCGGCGTTTCGTTCGGGCCCACGACGTAGTACTCCCGAATCGGGCCGGCGACGGCGAGGGCGTGGTCGGCCACATAGGTGGCCAGCGAACCGTAAGCGCGGTCGATGTCGCGGTGGCTGCCCACATGCACCGTGATGGCGAGCTCGACGCCCGGTATGACGAGTGGCGCCACCCGTCCCATCGCCCGAACCGGGGAGGGGCAGGGGATGAAGATCGTCGCTTCGCCGCGACCGTGAGAGAAGAGATCACTTGAGAAGATCCCTCCCCCCGGGCCGGCGGTGGGAAGGTCCTGAGCAGCGAGGGTGGCGCGCAGCTCCCCCAGCGCACCCTGGTACCAGGGTGGGGCGTCCTGTGCGTCGATCACCTCACAGACGGCAGTCGCTGACACCGACTCGACGCTGCGGTGC
>JBEKVF010000393.1:0-3074 GCA_049514295.1 Acidimicrobiales bacterium | reverse complement strand
ACTGCCCCGAGTGCAAGGGCGCGCGCCTGAAGCCGGAGTCGCTGGCCGTGACGGTCGGCGGGCGCAACATCCACGAGCTGTGCAGCCTCTCGATCGCGGCGGCGGTCGAGGCCATGGGGACGCTGGAGCTCTCCGAACGCGAGCACATGATCGCCGACCGCGTGTTCAAGGAAGTGCGCGAGCGCATGCAGTTCCTGCTCGACGTCGGGCTGGACTACCTGTCGCTGGCCCGCTCGGCCGGCACCCTGTCGGGGGGTGAGGCGCAGCGGATCCGCCTGGCCAGCCAGATCGGCAGTGGCCTCGTCGGCGTGCTCTACGTCCTCGACGAGCCGTCCATCGGCCTGCACCAGCGCGACAACCAGCGCCTCATCGGCACGCTCGAGCGTCTGCGCAACCTGGGCAACACGGTCATCGTGGTGGAGCACGACGAGGAGACCATCCGCACCGCCGACTACGTGGTGGACATCGGCCCCGGAGCGGGCGAGCACGGCGGCACCGTCGTGCACGCAGGACCGGTCACCGGTCGCGGCGGCCTGCTCACCAACAAGGCGTCCATCACGGGTCAGTACCTCTCGGGGAAGAAGTCGATCCCCGTGCCGGCGCGCCGCCGCCCGGGAACCGGCGACGTCGTCACCGTGCGGGGCGCGCGCGAGCACAACCTGCGCGACATCGACGTGTCGTTCCCGCTCGGGTGCTTCATCGCGGTGACCGGTGTCTCGGGCTCCGGGAAGTCGACGCTGGTCAACGACATCCTGCTGCGCTCGCTGGCCCAGCATCTGCACCGGGCCAAGGCGCTCCCGGGGCGCCATCGCAAGGTCGAGGGCATCGACCATCTCGACAAGGTGGTCGACGTGGACCAGGCGCCGATCGGGCGCACGCCGCGATCGAACCCGGCCACGTACACCGGTGTCTTCGACCACATCCGCAAGCTGTTCGCCCAGACTGCGGAGGCCAAGGTGCGGGGCTATCAGCCCGGGCGCTTCTCGTTCAACGTTCGGGGCGGGCGGTGCGAGGCCTGCGCCGGTGACGGGACGATCAAGATCGAGATGCACTTCCTGCCCGACGTCTACGTGCCCTGCGAGATCTGTCACGGTGCGCGCTACAACCGCGACACCCTCGAGATCACGTTCCGGGGCAAGACGATCGCAGACGTGCTCGACATGTCGTGCGAGGAGGCGCTGAGCTTCTTCGAGCGCCAGCCGCCCATCGCGCGGCACATGCAGACGCTGGTCGACGTGGGCCTCGGCTACGTGCGCCTGGGCCAGCCGGCGCCGACCCTGTCCGGCGGCGAGGCGCAGCGGGTCAAGCTGTCCAGCGAGCTCAGCCGGCGGCCGACGGGGCACACCTTCTACATCCTCGACGAGCCGACGACGGGCCTCCACTTCGATGACACCCGCAAGTTGCTCGACGTCCTGGGTCGCCTGGTCGAGCAGGGCAATACGGTGGTCGTCATCGAGCA
The DNA here is from genome assembly GCA_049514295.1 of Acidimicrobiales bacterium. Classification (GTDB taxonomy): domain Bacteria; phylum Actinomycetota; class Acidimicrobiia; order Acidimicrobiales; family RAAP-2; genus Bog-473. The sequence continues at coordinate 1,615 of JBEKVF010000393.1, read as the reverse complement.
CAACCTCGACGTGGTCAAGACGGCCGACTGGGTCATCGACCTCGGGCCCGAGGGCGGCTACAAGGGCGGCACCGTGATCGCGGAGGGCACGCCCGAGCAGGTCGCCAAGACGGCGGGCAGCTATACGGGCGAGGTGCTCAAGCCGGTGCTGGCCCGGGCCAAGTAGTCGCTCGTTGCCGACCCGCCGATCACCCGGGTCTCGGACGGCCCACCGGACGACCGCGTCGTAGGCGGCCCGTCCGCCTCAGTGGTCGGAGAAGTGCGTGCGCGGCCGCTCGAGGTGGGTGCCGTCCAGGAAGATGTCCAGCTTCTCGTTGTAGAAGGCGACCAGGCCGGCGATCGGGAGCAGCTCACGCGTAGGGAAGTCGTAGCTCCAGGCGATGTCGGGGTGGACCCTGTCGCCGATCCGGGCCGACCAGTAGCCGGTCGTCGTTCCCTTGTAGGGGCACGCGGTCACCGTGTCCGAGGGAACCAGGTGTCTGAAGTCGACATCGGTCCGATTGACGTAGTACCGCGTCGGGAGTCCGGTCTCGAAGACCAGCACAGGCGAGGAGGACTCGGCGAACACGACGCCCTTGGACTCGACGCGCACCGTACGGGTCGACCGCAGTGCGTCCACCCGCGTGTACGGGTTGCGCGGGTGGACGAAGACCTGCTCGTCCTCCTCGAACCAGGCATCCAACGCAGACCATTCGAAGCGGACCGTGTCGTCCAGGCCGTCGACCTTCGCGGCTGAGAGGACCTTGGCCGCTCCCGGGCGCTGGACATCACCCACCCGCAGGCCGAACTGCTTCACGTCGCCACGCGGGGTCTCCTCCGTGGCGGCCTCGTCGACGAGCACGTCCGGCTGCACGTCGGCCAGCGGGACGTAGAACTGCGGGAAGCCGGGCCATTCCCACACGTAGCGGGCGTCTGTCGTGTCGACGATCGTGTGGCCGGCAAGGAAGGCCCGGACCCGCCGCGGGACGGGTTCGGTGTGGTTGACCGGAACGGGCGGGGCGGGGTAGTCGCTCACCAGGCTGTCCTCCTCGGGCATCGGAGCACTCGACCTGACCCTAACGGCGTCCTCGGCGCAACCGGCGCGCCGAAGGGGGCGCGGACGACGTCAGGTGATGGCGAGCATGCGCTCGAGCGCGACCCGGGCCCACTCGGCGGTGTCGGCGTCGACGACGATCTGATTCCGGACCTCGCCCTCGACGAGGCCTTCGAGGACCCAGGCCAGGTGCTCGGGGTCGATGCGCGACATCGTCGAACACGGGCAGACGAGGGGATCGAGGCACACGACCGTCTTGTCGGGTGACTCGTCGTCGAGCCGCTTCACGAGGTGGATCTCCGTGGCCACGCCGATGACCGAGCCCGCGGGGGCCGAGGTGACGGCGCGGATGATGGCGTCCGTCGAGCCCGTGATGTCGCCGAGCTCGACGACCTCGTGCGCGCACTCGGGGTGGACCATCACGATCCCGCCGGGGTGTTCGGCGCGGAAGGCCTCGACGTGCTCGGGCCGGAAGCGCTGGTGGACCGAGCAGTGTCCCTTCCACAGCAGGAGCGTGGTCTCCTTCACCTCGCGATCGGTCAGCCCGCCGAGGCCCTGTCGCGGGTTCCAGACCCGCATGTC
>JBEKVF010000392.1:0-3092 GCA_049514295.1 Acidimicrobiales bacterium | reverse complement strand
TAGCCGGAATCGTGTTGGCCGGTGCCGGTGCCTATGCGGCGACGAACTGGGTCGTCGGGCTGAGCGCAGGCTCGTCCGGCGAGGGCCAGTCGGGGACGATCTCGAACCTGAGCATCACCGCCGTGGCCTCCCCGGCAGCGGGCAACCTGCTCTACCCGGGGGGCACCGGTGACGTGGTCGTGACCATTTCGAACCCGAACCCCTACCCGGTCACCATCACGGCGTTGCAGCTGCCGACCAACACGACGTATGCGGCGGGCTATACGAACAGTGCCCTGAGCACCGCCCAGACCGGCTGCTCGTCGACGACGAGCGACGTGATCTGGAACTACTCGACGGGGACGAGCGGGAGCAGTCACACGCTCACGACCCCGATCACCGTGGGGGCCAGCGCGCAGTCCAATAACCCGCTAGCGGTGACCTTCACCAACGACGCCTCTATGACAGCGGCGTCGCCCGCCGTATGTGCCAACACGTACTTCTCTTTGCCTTCTCTCACGGCGGTGACAGCGACCGGTGGAGCCGCGACGTCCACGACGACGCCCGCGACCGACAGCTGGACCAGCTGACCGATCGGTCTCGCTGAGTTCGAACTGGTTTGACGAGGTGCGGGGGAGCGCCGGCCGAAGGGTTGCCCGCTCCCTCGCCCTCGTTGTCGCGGCCGTGGGGGCGATGTGCCTGCTCTCGAGCGCCCCGGCGGTCGACGCCGCATCCAACTGGGTGGTCCACGTGGCCACGACCAACTCCGGTGAGGCGCACGCCACGGTCCTGCCGGTCGCACCCGCGAGCCCCGTGGCCGCCTGCACGAGCCCGGCGACGAACAGGACGATCAAGGTGACGTGGACCGCCGTCACGCACGCGACCACCTACTCCGTCTACCAGTCGACCACCTCGGCGACCGGTGCGTACACCCTGATCGCCAGCGGTGTGACCACGGCCACGTGGACGAGCGGGACAACCACGGGCAACTACTGGTTCGAGGTGGCGGCGCTCATCGGCACCAACTGGACCGGCCCCAAGTCGGCAGCCACGACAGAGAACACGATCAGCAGCAGCAGTTGCGCCGCCAACTAGGAGCGGGGGCGGCCGCACGGCCCGGGGCTCGGTGGGCTGACCCCGGGCATCAGGTGGCATCATTCCGGGCGATCACCCCGTTCCAGAGAGCAAAGGACGTCGCCTCATGAGTTTTCGCGTGATCCAGTGGGCCACCGGAGGGGTGGGCCGTGCCGCCATGGAGGGGGTACTGGCGCACCCTGACCTCGAGTTGGCAGGGGCCTGGGTCCACAGCCCGGCCAAGGAGGGGGTCGACCTGGGCGCGCTGTTGGGCCGAGAAGACCTCGGCGTCGCCGCAACGGGCGACGTTGACGCCCTGCTGGCCACCGAGGCCGACTGCGTCCTCTACAGCCCGATCTTCGCGGATCCGACGGTGGTGGCCGCCATCCTCGAGTCGGGCAAGAACGTGGTCACCCCGCTCGGCTGGTTCTACCCGCCGCCCGAAGAGCGTGAGAAGTTCGATGCCATCGCTCGGGGCGCCGGCGTGACCCTGCACGGCACTGGGATCAACCCCGGCGGCATCACGGAGCGTTTCCCGCTCATGATCTCGGCCCTTTCGGGCTCGATCACCCAGGTGCGGGCGGAGGAGTACTCCGACATCCGCACCTACGGGGCGCCCGACGTGGTGCGCGACTGGATGCTCTTCGGCAAGACCCCCGAGGAGGCCCGCGCCAGCGTCATGATCGACGCGCTCGGCGGCGGCTTCCGCCAGTCGATCTTCATGGTCGCCGACGAGATGGGCTTCGACGTCGAGCCCCAGCTGAGGACCACCCACGAGATGTCAGTGGCCACCGCGCCGATCGACTCGCCCATCGGCCCGATTGAGCCGGGGACCGTGGCAGCACAGCGGTTCACGTGGGAGGCCACGGTCGATGGCGAACCGGTGGTCACCGCCACGGTCAACTGGCTGATGGGCGAGGAGCACCTCGACCCGGCATGGACCTTCGGGGACGACGGAGAGCGCTTCGAGGTCGAGATCACGGGCGATCCCAGCTGCCTCACCACGTTCAAGAAGCTGCACCCCGAGACGGTCGAGGCCGGCCTCGTGCGCAATCCAGGCGTCGTCGCCACTGCCCTGCACTGCGTCAACGCCATCCCGTACGTCTGCCGGGCCGAGCCCGGCCTGCGCACCTATCTCGATCTGCCCCTGGTGGCCGGCCGGGCCGCTCCGGGCTTGCACCGGACTCGGCGGGGAGCGCCGACGTCGGGCCCGGCATGATCCTCGACCGCTTCGCGATTTCCGGGCGAGCGGCGATCGTCACCGGCGCCGGGCTCGGGATCGGCCGGGGCATCGCCATCGGGCTGGCCGAGGCCGGGGCGGACGTGGTCCTGGCGGCTCGCACGGTGGCCGACCTCGAGGAGGTCGCCGGTCACATCCAGGACCTGGGCCGCCTGGCGTTGGTCGTGCCGACGGACGTCACCGATGCCGTCGCCTGCGAGCGCCTCGTCACGCGCACGGTCGAGGAGTTCGGCCGGCTCGACATCCTGGTCAACAACGCGGGCGGCGCGATGCCCCGCGCGGCCATGGAGACCAGCGAGGGCTTCATGGCCCGGACATTCGCGTTCAACGTCACCGCCCCGCTGACGCTCACGAAGCTCGCGGCACGCCAGATGGTCGACACCGTCGGTCACGGTGCGGTCGTCAACATCTCGTCACGCTCGGCCAGCATGACCCAGACGATGTTCGTCGCCTACGGCTCCGCCAAGGCTGCGCTCGACCGGATGACCCGCAACATCGCGCCCGAGCTGGCCCCGAGGGTACGGGTGAACGCCATTGACGTGGGCGGCGTCGCCACACGCTCCCTCGAGATCGTGCTCACCGACGACAACCTCCGGCAGCAGTTCGTCGACGGCACCCCGATGCGCCGGCCGGGCCAACCAGAGGACATTGCGTGTGCCGTCCTCTACCTCGTGTCAGACGCCTCGTCATGGGTGACTGGCAAGGTGTTCGAGATCGACGGAGGCACCGAGGCGCCCTCCATTCAGGTCCCGCCGCCCGTGCTCATTCCTCGTCGACCCGAGGGCGAGGTCGACTAGCG
>JBEKVF010000391.1:0-3098 GCA_049514295.1 Acidimicrobiales bacterium | reverse complement strand
CTCTACCCGTTCTCGTCGGACCCCTCCATCGAGCTGATCGACATTGGCGGCCCCACCATGGTGCGTGCCGCCGCCAAGAACCACGAGCACGTCGGCATCGTCACCTCGCCAGACGACTACCCGGTCGTGCTCGCCGAGCTCCGGGAGTCGGGCTCGCTGTCGGCCGCCACCCGCCGCCGGCTGGCCCGGGCCGCCTTCGCCCACACGGCGACCTACGACGCGGCGATCGTCGCCTGGCTCGACGCCGGCGGCCCCGCACCCGCTTCGGAGCTGGAGGGCGCCACGGACGCCGACGCCCAGGAGGCCGCGCTGGCAGCCGTCCTTCCACCGACGCTGCACCTCACGCTCGAGCGCACCGAGGTGCTGCGCTACGGCGAGAACCCGCACCAGCGCGGCTCGCGCTACCGCATCGCGGGGACCGCGAGCTGGTGGGACGAAATGGTCCAGCACGGCGGCAACCCGTTGTCGTACCTCAACCTCTTCGACGGTGACGCGGCCTGGCGGCTCGTGCACGAGCTGGCGGCGGACGCCGGTGCGGGGCAGGCGGCCGTGGCCATCATCAAGCACGCCAACCCGTGCGGCGCCGCCGTGGCGGGCAACCTGGTCATCGCCTACGAGCGCGCCCTCGAGTGCGACGTGCAGAGCGCCTTCGGGGGAGTGGTGGCCATCGGCGGCGACGTCGACGAGGCGGTGGCCGAGGCCATCGCCGCCGGCCCGCAGGCCGACGTCATCATCGCCGCCTCCTACACGCCCGAGGCGCTGGAGAAGCTGACGGGCCGGCGCAAGGCGACGCGCCTCCTCTCGGGGCCCGCCCCCGAGCAGGCGGTCCGCCAGCTGCGCAGCCTCGGCGCAAGCGTGCTGGTGCAGGACGTCGACGCCTTCGTCTCGCCCCGCTCCGAGTGGCGGGCCGTCACCAAGCGCCAGCCCACCGACGACGAGTGGCGCGACCTGGCGCTGGCGTGGCGGGTCTGCGGCCGCACGACCTCCAACGCCATCGCCGTGGTCACCAACGGGCAGGCCGTCGGCGTCGGTGCCGGGCAGCAGTCCCGGGTCGTGGCCGCCGAGATCGCCGTGCAGAAGGCGGGCGAGCGGGCCAAGGGCGGCGCGGGCGCCAGCGACGCCTTCTTCCCCTTCCCCGACGGGCTGCTCGTGCTGGCCGAGGCCGGCGTCACGGCGGTGGTCCAGCCCGGCGGCTCGGTCAAGGACGCCGAGGTCGTCGCCGCGGCGGACGAGGCGGGCCTGGCCATGGTCATGACCGGCGAGCGGCACTTCCGCCACTGATGGGCGCCATCATTCTCGACGGCGAGGCCGTCGCGGCCCGGATCCGCTCCGAGGTGGCCGACCACGTCGAGCGGCTGCGCACCGAGGGCCTCACCGTCGGCCTCGGCACCGTGCTCGTGGGCGACGACGTCCCGAGCGAGCGCTACGTCGCGCTGAAGCACGAGGACTGCGCGGCCATCGGCATGTACTCGGTGGGCGAGCACCTGCCCGCCACCGCGACGCAGCAGGAGGTGATGGACGTCATCGAGCGCTTCAACGCCGACCCGCGGGTGAGCGCGTTCCTGGTGCAGCTGCCGCTGCCCGCGGGCCTCGACGAGGAGCGCGCCCTGCTGGCCGTCGACCCGGCCAAGGACGTCGACGGGCTGCACCCGATCAACCTCGGCCGCCTCGTGCTGGGCACACCGGGCCCGCTGCCGTGCACACCCTCGGGGATCGTCGAGCTCCTCCATGCGTACGACGTCCCCGTCGAGGGTCGTCACGTCGTCATCATCGGCCGCGGCGTGACGATCGGCCGGCCGCTCTCCATGCTGCTGTCACTCAAGCGTCCCGGCTGCAACGCGGCGGTGACGGTGCTGCACACGGGCGTCGACGAGGGCGACATGGCTGCGATCGTGCGCACGGCCGACATCATCGTGGCCGCCGCGGGTCGCCCCGCCCTCGTCACGCCGGACATGGTCAAGCCCGGTGCGGCCGTGGTGTCGGCGGGCACGAGCTGGGAGGGCAGGAAGCTGATCCCCGACGTGCGCGAGGACGTGGCCGAGGTGGCCGGATGGATCACGCCACGCCTCGGCGGGGTGGGCCCCATGACCCGTGCCATGCTGTTGCGCAACGCGCTGCGGGCGGCGGAGTTGTCGGCCCGGTGAGGGTCCGGTCCCGGCCCGCAGCGGCGGCCAGAGCGGCGGCCAGGCCCAGGGAGGCGATGCGCAGGTGAGCGAGCGGGAATACTCGGAGCGCCCGTGGGGCAATTACACGGTCCTAAGTGACGACGCCTCCGACCACAAGGTCAAGCGCATCGTCGTGCACCCCGGCAAGCGCCTCAGCTACCAGCGCCACTCCAAGCGGGCGGAGCACTGGTTCATCGTGTCGGGCACGGCGATGGTCACCCTGGACGGCACGGTGACCGAGCTGCACCCGGGGGAGTCGATCGACATCCCGATGGAGGGCGCGCACCGCATCGCCAACGAGGGGGACGCCGACGTCGTCTTCATCGAGGTGCAGCACGGCACGTACTTCGGCGAGGACGACATCGTGCGCCTCGAGGACGACTACGGGCGGCTCGCCCCGTGACCCGGATCGCGGAGCTGCTGGCGGCGGGTCCGACGTACTCGTTCGAGTTCTTCCCGCCCAAGAACGACAAGGAGCTGGCGACCCTCGCCCGCACCATCGGCGAGCTCCAGCCGCTCGAGCCGTCGTTCGTCTCGGTGACCTACCGGGGCGGTGCCGAGTCGCGCCAGCGCACCTTCGACCTCGTCTCGGGCATGCTGCACACGACCAAGCTCAACCCGATGGCCCACCTGATCTGCGTGGCCCACACCCGCTTGGAGCTGGCCGACATCCTCGTCTCACTGCGCAAGGCCGGGGTGGAGAACCTGATGGCGCTCGGTGGCGACCCGCCGGAGGACCCGGGCGCCGGGCCCGGTGAGCTCGCTTTCGCGGCGGAGCTGGTGGAGCTGGCGCACGCCATCGGCGGCTTCTCCGTCGGCGTGGCGGCCCACCCGGCCGGCCACCCCCGCTCGACGGACCTGCGGAGCGACCGTGATTTCCTGGCGGACAAGCTCGAGCTGGCCGACTTCGGGGTCACGCAATTCTTCTTCGAT
>JBEKVF010000390.1:0-3112 GCA_049514295.1 Acidimicrobiales bacterium | reverse complement strand
CCACCCCATTGCGCATCGGGGCCCGGTCCTCAGGCCGGTACTCGACCCCACGGAGCCCTTGCACCATGACCTCACCGAACATCCTCCTCGTCATGACCGACGAAGAGCGGTACCCGCCCCCTTACGAGACCGAGGCGGTGAAGGCCTTCCGCCGGGAACAGCTGCCGGCCCGGGCGTCGATCCGCGACAGGGGGCTCGAGTTCCACCGCCACTACGCGGGCTCGACGGCGTGCACCCCGAGCCGAGCCACACTTTTCACCGGCCAGTACCCGTCCCTGCACGGCGTGTCGTCCACCGACGGCGCGGCCAAGCAGAACACCGATCCGGCCATGAATTGGCTCGATCCCAATTCGGTACCGACTCTCGGTGACTGGTTCCGCGCCGGGGGGTACCAAACCCATTACCGGGGCAAATGGCACGTCTCGCACGCCGACCGGGTGATTCCGGGGACGCACGAGGGGTTGATGGCGTCCGACGACGCCGGCATGCCCATATCGGAGGCGATCGAGGCCTACAAGAAGGCCGACCGGCTCGACCCCTTCGGCTTCTCGGGTTGGATCGGCCGGGAGCCGCACGGTGCGGCCAAGTCCGATTGCGGCACGGTGAGAGATGGCGTCTTCGCCGAACAGGTGGTCGAATTGTTCGACGTGCTTGCGCGCAACGATGGCCCGTGGCTGGCCGTCGCATCCTTCGTCAACCCCCACGACATCGCCTTCAGCGGCTTCGGTTGGGAACAGTTGCTCGGATTCGGTCCTCCGGACGACACCGTGCCCGAGATTCCCGAGGCGCCCTCCCAGGGCGACAGCTTCGCCGGACGCCCGCCGTGCCAGGAGGCGTTCAAGGCGCTGTGGCCGAAGATGATCTTCGAATCGGCCACCGACCTCGCCTACCGGCGCCTCTACTACTACCTACAAAAGGTCGTCGACGAGTCCATCGGGCGGATCCTCGAGGCCCTCCAGGCCTCGGGGATGTTCGACGACACCATCGTGGTGTTTACCTCGGACCACGGCGACCTGATCGGCGCGCATGGAGGTCTGGTCCAGAAGTGGTTCAACGTCTTCGACGAAGCGACGCGCGTCCCGCTGCTGATATCGGGCCCGGGCGTGGCCCGAGTCGACGGTGGAATCTCGGTGCCGACGAGCCACGTGGATCTCATCCCGACGCTGCTCGGCTTGGCCGGCATCGACCTCGAGCAGGCGACGGCGGGTGTTTCTGCCCATCACGAGGAGGTGCACGCCCTACCCGGTCGAGACCTTAGTGACGCGGTGACCGGGAAGACCAGCGCCGCCCCTATGACGACTCCGGTGTACTTCATGACTGAGGACAACCCCTCGAAGGGCTTGACCCAGGTCAACATCCTGAACGGCACTCCATTCGACCCAGTCGGCGGGCCGTCGAATATCGAGTCTGTTATCGCCACCCTCCCGACCGGCCCCGACGGAGCCGATGAACTGTGGAAGCTCAACCACTACTACGAGCGCCTCGACGAGTGGAACGCCGACCACGGCATCGCCCCCAACCCCTTCGCAGCACCGGCGGCCGAGCCGGTCTTCGAGATGCACAACTTGAGCGCGGACCCCGAGGAACGTCACAACCTCGCGGAGGGCGACCGGCAAACCCTCAGCCGGCTCCGGTCGCTTCTCGACGGTCAGCGCGACGCGAAGCGACTTCTTCCCGCGCACCGCAATCCCACCGCCTGAGGGCCACCCGTTCCGGAACGGGTGACGGAACACGCCTTACCGGTCCGGCTCGAGCTCGGACATGGTGAAGAGGGAGCGGAGCGTGATGCCCTCCGCCCCGACGACGTCAGCCCCACCGCCCTCTCGGTCGATGACGCAGACGGCGTGCTCGACCACGGCGCCCTCGGAGCGAAGGTCCTGTGCCGACAGGACGACCTGTCCACCTGTGGTGACCACGTCCTCGACGATCAGCAGGTTGCGCCGGGCGATGTCACCGCCCTCGCACACCCGCTCGGTGCCGTACTTCTTCGGCTCCTTGCGGACGAAGAACGCCGGAAGCCCGGTGGCCGAGGAGAGCATGGTGGCGAGCGGCACCCCGCCGAGCTCCAGCCCGGCGAGGCCCTCGATCCCCGGGGGCACGAGGGGGACGAGTGCCTCGATGATCTCGGCCAACAGGTCCGGATCGGACTCGAACCGGTATTTGTCGAAGTAGCGGTCTGCCTTACGCCCTGATCGCAGGACGAAAGTGCCCGTCAAGTGGGATGCGGCATACACGCGCGCAGCCAACGTCACGCCCCCCATTGTGCACGGTGCGCCCGGGCCCGTCGGGGACGCCGGTCGACCGGCTACGAAGGATGGTGCGTGCCGCCGCCGTCGATCTGGGCATGACCCAGCCGGAAGCGCAGGTGCCCCCGGCACAGGGTGGTGATGGCCAACGCCCAGTTCGCACTGACGTTGGGGCGGCCCAACATCGCGCAGTCCGCGCACAGCGAGCCCCGTAGGCCTTCCACCTCGGAGATCAGCACCGACAGCTCGAGGAACTCGTCCATCGTGAAGGGTCGGTCCTGGCAACTTGTCCAGAGCTCGGAGAGTCGGATCTCCCGGCAGAGCTCGACCTCGGCGCCACGGTGCGCGAAAAGCAGAGAGTCGAGCTGGAACTCATCGTCAATGGGATCGGGCCACATGGACTCGGACCAGAAGCGGTGCCGCTCCTCGTCCGGGATGAGGCTGAGATAGAGCTCTTCCGCGTCGTAGTCGCCGTCGAACTCCGAGTCGAACTCGGCTCCGTACTCTGCGTCGTACTCCCAGCCCTCGTCGAAGCCCATCGCCTTCCTCCTCGAAGCGCCACGCGTCGGTGCTTCCCCATCCGCGGGGCCTGTCACCGGCACACCGTGGTGCCTGCGCAATCGAATCGGCGCTTTCTCCACCTGCCTGAAGAGGACTGAAGAGGAATTGACCGTCCCGAGATGCCCCGTCCGAGTGCCCAGGCTGGTCAGGTGGTTGCGTGACCGGGACTGATGGCTCGGGCGATCCGCACGGTGCCCCCCAGGGCCAGCACCAGGCCGCCAAGCATCAAGAGCCCGGCTGCGAGCAGCATCGGCGGCAGTGTGCTCGAGGTGAAGGGGATTCCGTTGCCGATCCCGCTCGAGAGG
>JBEKVF010000389.1:0-5934 GCA_049514295.1 Acidimicrobiales bacterium | reverse complement strand
CTCATGCAGGCAGGGCAGGTCAGCCAGGAGCCGGCGGTGAAGGTCCGCGTCGCCGACCCGCTGCGCCCAGCGTGCCCGCTCGGAGGAGGTCGGCGTGTCCATCCGCAGAGCCTTGCACCGGTCCGGGGCCGTGGGGAGGGACGTGTGACAGCCATTCCGTAGCGTGTCCGCATGACCACGACCCAGCGCGCCCGTTCCGACGTCCCCTATGTCTGCACGGCGTGCGGGACCACGTCGTTGCGCTGGGTCGGCCGGTGCGGGAACTGCGGCGAGTGGAACACCCTGGGCCCGGCGTCCGTCCGGGTGCACCGGCCGGGCAGGACGGCGACCGCCGACACCGCGCCCGCGGTTGCACTGCGTGACGTCTCGACCGACGGGGCCCGCCCGCTGCCCACCGGCGTGAGCGAGCTCGACCGGGTCATGGGCGGCGGCGTGGTCGGGGGCTCCGTCACGCTCCTGTTCGGCCCGCCGGGCATCGGCAAGTCCACGCTCTTGTTCCAGGTGCTCTCGTCGGTCGCCGGCACCGGCGTCGACGTCATGCTCGCCTCGGCCGAGGAGTCGCTCACACAGGTGAGCGGGCGGGCGTCGCGGATGGGCCCGGTGCCGCACCACCTCCTCGCGCTCGAGGGGCCCGACGTCGAGGCGATCGAGGTGGCCGTCGAGCGCCACCGGCCGGCCATCGTCGTCGTGGACTCGCTGCAGTCCGTCTCCGACCCCGAGCTGGCCCAGCCGGCGGGCAGCCTGGCCCAGGTGCGCGCCTGCGTCGAGCGCCTGACGCGCATGGCGAAGTCGAGCGGCGTCCCCCTCCTCCTGGTGGGGCACGTCACCAAGGACGGCGACCTGGCCGGCCCGCGGGCCGTGGAGCACCTCGTCGACACGGTGCTCTCTTTCGACGGTGACCGCCATCACGCGCTGCGCGTCCTGACCTCGGTCAAGCACCGCTTCGGGCCGACCGGCGAAGTCGGCATCTTCGAAATGCGCGACGACGGGCTGCGCGCCGTCCCCGACCCCGGCCCACTCATGCTGGGGGACCGCATGGCGGGCGTGCCGGGCAGCGTGGTCGTGCCGGTCCTGCAGGGAAGGCGGCCCCTGCTGGTCGAGGTGCAGGCCCTGCTGGGGCCCGGCACCGGTAGCAGCGCCGGCGGCGTGGCGTCGCGGCCCCACACCCTGGGCATCGATGCCGCCCGGGCGAACCTCCTCATGGCCGTCCTTGCCTGCCGCACCGCGGTGGACGTGCCGGTGCCCGCCGAGTTCTTCGTCGCCGCCGTCGGCGGCATCACGGTCAGCGAGCCGGCGGCGGACCTGGCCGTCGCGCTTGCCATGGCGTCGGTCGTCCGCCAGCGCCCGGTGCCGGCGGACCTCGTGGTGTTCGGGGAGCTCGGCCTCGCCGGGGAGGTCCGCACGGTCCCCGGGGCCGACCGCCGCCTGGCCGAGGCCCACCGCGCCGGCTTCACGAGGGCGCTGGTGCCGGCCTCGACCCTCGGCGATGCCGCGGCCACGGCGGCAGCCGCCCCTGCGGGCCTCGTGGTCCACGGGGTGCGCACGCTGGCCGAGGCGCTGGAGCTGGCCGGCGCGGAGGCCGGCGCGCAGACCGGGCCGGGTACGATGCCCGGGTGGTCGACGGTGCGGGCGGCAGCCAACCGCTGAACGACGCGCTGGCGCTGATCGCGCCCGGGACCGCACTGCGAGAGGGGCTCGACCGGATCCTGCAGGCCAAGCACGGGGCGCTGATCATCGTGGGCGACGACCCGGCCGTCCTCTCCGTCTGCACGGGCGGCTTCCTCCTCGATGCGGAGTTCACGCCGCAGCGCCTCTCCGAGCTCGCCAAGATGGACGGCGCCATCATCCTGGCCGCTGACGCGTCCCGCATCGCGCGCGCCAACGTGCACCTGATGCCCAAGGCCACCATCCCCACCTCGGAGACCGGCACCCGCCACCGCACCGCGGAGCGGGTGGCCCGGTCCATCGACGTGCCGGTGATCGCCGTGTCCGAGGCGATGGCGACCATCGCCGTCTACCGCAACGACCGCAAGCACACGACGCAGTCGGCTGGCTGGCTCATCGACCGCTCGAGCCAGGCGCTGTCCACCCTGCAACGGTTCCGGGCGCGTTACGACGACGCGCTCTCGACGCTGACCCGCCTCGAGATGGAGGACACGGTCTCGGTCCGCGACGTCGTCTCCGTGCTCCAGCCCGGCGAGATGGTCCGCCGGATTGCCGAGGAGATCGAGGGCCATCTCGTCGAACTCGGCTCCGACGGCCGGCTCATCCACCTCCAGACCGAGGAGCTGAGCTCCGGCGTCGAGGAGAGCCTCAGGTTGGTGCTGCTCGACTACACGGACGATTCGGGCATCGCCCACCTGCAGTCGCTGTCGCCCGACGCTCTGATGGACTTGCCCAAGGTCGTGGCCGCGCTGAACCTCCCGGCGTCGGACGACCAGCTGCATTCTGAGATCGCGCCACACGGGTACCGCCTCCTGCACCGCCTGCCCCAGCCGCTCTCCGAGACGCTCATAGAGCGCCTGGTCCAACGGTTCGGCTCGCTGCCCGAGATCCTCTCCGCCTCGGCCGCCGAGCTCGAGTCGGTCGAGGGCATCGGCACCGCCACGGCCCGCCACGTCCGCGAGGGCCTGGCCCGCCTGGTCGAGGCGAGCATCTTCGAGCGATACGAATGACCGGAGGGGTCTGGTAAAATAGCTGGCCATCGTCGAACGGTTCGGGTCCGTCTCGGCAACCTCTCAAAGCAGCGCCCGTACGTCCGTGTACCCGCGCTGGCGGACCCGGTCCACCCAAGGAGTCGTGAGTCCTGTGCCCTTCAAGGTCGGAGACAAAGTCGTCTACCCTCATCACGGGGCAGCCGTCATCGAGAAGCGCGAGACCAAGGTTGCCTTCGGCGAGAAGAAGGAGTACCTCGTCCTGCGCCTGGCCTACGGTGACCTGAGGTCGAAGAGGTCTTCGCCGTGCTGCGCAAGAAGGAAGCGCGCATGCCGACCAACTGGTCCCGGCGCTACAAGAACCACTCCGAGAAGCTGCGCTCGGGCGACATCTACCAGGTGGCCGAGGTGGTGCGGAACCTCTCCATCAGGGACAAGGACAAGGGCCTGTCGGCCGGCGAGAAGCGCATGCTGCAGCGGGCGCGCCAGATCCTGGTGTCCGAGCTCACCTTCGCCCTCAACGTGGACGAGGAGACGGCCGAAGAGCGTCTGAACGACGCGCTGACCTGATCGCCCGGCCCGGTCGCACCGTGGCGAAGGTGTGGTCGATCGTCGTGGCCGGCGGCTCGGGGCGGCGCTTCGGCGACCAGAAGCAGTTCTCCATGCTGGGCGGCCGCCCGGTGCTCGAATGGGCCGTCGAGGCGTGCCGGCCCTGCTCGGCCGGCGTCGTCCTCGTCCTCCCCGCCGGCCTGGACGACCCGGACCCGCACGGCGCCGATGCCACCGTGCCCGGCGGCCCCACCCGCGCCGACTCCGTCCGCTGCGGGCTGGCCGCGGTCCCTGACAGCGCCGAGGTGATCGTGGTGCACGACGCCGCGCGGCCGCTGGCGTCGCCCGGCCTCTTCGACGCGGTCATCGAGGCCGTGACCGGGGGAGGCGCGGACGGAGCCGTGCCCGGCGTCCCTCCGAGTGACACCATCAAAGCGGTGGACGGCGCTGGCAACGTCACGGGCACGCTGAACCGCAGCACGCTGGTCGCCGTCCAGACGCCCCAGGCCTTCCGGGCGGGCGTGCTGCGGAGGGCCCACGAGCAGGCCGGGCCCGGCGCCACCGACGACGCCATGCTCGTCGAGGCGCTCGGCGGCCGCGTGCGGGTGGTGCCCGGGGACCCCCGCAACCTCAAGATCACCGCCCCTGACGACCTGGGCGCCGTCGCGCGGCTGCTGGCGTCGAGAGAGGGGTGAGCGTGCGCATCGGCCAGGGGATCGACGTCCACCGCTTCTCCGAGGACCCGCACCGCCGGCTCGTGCTCGGCGGCGTCGAGATCGAGGGCGCGCGCGGGCTGGGCGGGCACAGCGACGCCGACGCCGTCTGCCACGCGCTGGCCGACGCCGTGCTGGGCGCGGTCGGCCTGGGTGACCTCGGCCGGCACTTCCCCGACACGGACCCGGTCTGGGAGGGCGCGGACAGCGTAACGCTCCTGACCGAGGTGGTCCGCATGGCGGCCGAGCAGGGGTTCGCGGCCGCCAACGCGGACTGCACGATCGTGGCGGACACGCCCCACCTGGCGCCCCACACCGCCGCCATGGTGGAGCGGCTGAGCACGGTGCTCGGCGCCCCCGTGTCCGTGAAGGCGACCCGGGCCGAGGGGCTCGGGGCGCTCGGCCGCGCCGAGGGGGTCGCCTGCCTCGCCGTCGTGCTGATGGAGCCGGTGTGAGCCCGAAGAACCGGTCGTCGCGCGGACGGCAACGCACGCCGGACCGGCGCCCGGCGCCGCGCCGCGGCCAGAGCCAGGGCCAGGGCCAGCCCGAGGGCCGGCGACCCGGGCCGCGTCCCCAGGCGCTGAGCGAGCTCGGCGGCGACCAGGTCGAGGGCCGCCGGGCGGTGCTCGAGCTGCTCAGCGTCGGGCGCCGCACGGTGCGTCGGATCATGCTGGCCGTGGATCAGGAACCCTCCCCGCAGCTGGACCGGATAGAGGAGCTGGCCGCACGCCTGCGGGTCCCCGTCGAGACCGTGCCCCGGGCCCGGCTCGATACCCAGGCCCGCACGGAGGCGCCCCAGGGTGTGCTGGCCCTGGCCCGCCCGCTCGACCCGGTGCCCCTCGAGGACCTGTGCACGCCGGACCGGCACGGAACGGCCCCGTTCCTCCTCGTGGCGGCCGGCATCACCGACCCCCGGAACCTGGGCGCGCTGCTGCGCAGCGCCGAGTGTGCCGGCGTCACCGGCGTCGTGCTGCCGCGCCACCGCTCGGCCCGGCTGTCGCCCACGGTCGCCAAGACGGCGGCTGGGGCGATCGAGCACCTGCCCTTCGCGGTGGTGGGGGGCGTGCCGGCCGCGCTCAGCGAGCTGCGCGAGCTCGGCGTGTGGTCGATCGGGCTGGCGGGGGAGGCGGAGCAGTCGCTCTACGACCTCCCGCTCGGCGAGGGCCCCGTGGCGCTGGTGGTCGGCAGCGAGGAGAAGGGGCTGGCGCCGCTGGTGCGCCGGCGCTGCGATGCGGTCGTCGCCATCCCCCAGCACGGCGCGTTGCCCTCGTTGAACGTGGGCGTTGCCGGCGCGGTGGCCTGCTTCGAGGTCGCCCGCCAGCGCTCCGCCGGCGGGCGTGGGGCCTCACCTGCGCCCGGGTGATCGGCGCCGACGACGGCGGCGCGTTCGGTGTTCGGGCATCCGGGGGGTTTCCCAAAAACCCTAAATGAGTTCGTTTAGAGTTTTGGAAGAGCTCCCCCGGCTCCGGCACTCCACCCACCGAGGCCCACTAGGCCGCCGCCACCACCTCGGTCGTGCAGAACGCGCAGCGGCGCGCCTCGACCGGGATGTCGCTCAGGCACTCCGGGCACGGCCGCGTCTCGGGCTTGGGCTCGTCCTTGGGCACCAGGTTCAACCGCTTCATCAGCGCGCCCAGCGGCACGACGACGGCGAAGAAGACGACCGTCGCGATGATGAGGAACGACAGCAGCGCGTTCAGGAACGAGCCGTACTTGAAGGTCGAACCGTGCAGCTCGAAGCTCAGGTTCGAGAAGCTCGGTTTGCCGAAGATGGCGGCGATCAGGGGCGTGATCAGGTCGGCCACGAAGGCCGTGATCATCGCCGTGAAGGCGACGCCGACCACGACGGCCACCGCCAGGTCGACCACGTTGCCCCGCAGGACGAATTTCTTGAACTCCGACAGCATCGAGACCTCCCCGCTCGCAATTTCCCGGACCCACCAGGCTCCGGCACGGGCTCCCGTGCCCGCACCCCGCTTCCGTACCCCGTTCCCCCGTACCCCGTTCCCGTACGGGCA
>JBEKVF010000388.1:0-3137 GCA_049514295.1 Acidimicrobiales bacterium | reverse complement strand
CGAGCCCGAGGACGGCACCCCTGAGGGCCTCGGCGCGTTCCGCCTGTTCACGACGGGGCGGATCAAGAGTCGCGGGCGGGTCGTCGAGCGCAGGCCCGGTGAGGTCTTCGCCTACGAGCTCGAGGCGAACCTGCCCCTGCGCGACTACCGGGCGGTGGTCACGCTCACTCCCACCGAGGGCGGCACGTCCATCCGGTGGCGCTCGACCTTCCGGGCCAAGGTGCCCGGCACCGGTTGGGCCCGCCTGCCCGAGCGGTAGTCCCTAGCCGGCGGAGCCGCCGGAGGCCGGGCCCGTGGTGGCCGCGTTCTCGGCGCCCGACTGCTCGGCACTTTCCAGGCGCACGAAGGCCAGCCGGAGCTGGGAGAGGGACTCGTGCAGGGATGGCTCCGCCTCCCCGAGGCGGCCGCGGAGGCCGTCGAGCAGGTAGCCCAGGCCGTCGATGGCCAGCCGGGCCTGGAACAGCATCGGGGGCGTCTGCGAGAGGTAGATGGCGGCCAGCTCGAAGAGCCCGTAGCAGTGGTTGGCCACCACGACCTCGGCCGGCGTGTTGGCCAGCTGGGCCCGCATGGCGTCGACCTCCGCCTGCGCCTCGGCTTGGGAGGCCTCCTTCGACGGATCCGTGACGTCGGTGTCGCCGGTGGGGGTCAAGCGTGGCGGGGCGGCATCGTCCCCCTCCTCGTTGGGGAAATGCTCGCCTGACGGTGTCCAGAGGCTGCTCATGCTGGTACTGTATGTTCCTTGACTACTTGGAAGCGGGGCCTCCACTGAGAGGCCTCCACCTGGCCACCACCCGCGGAAGCGGGGAGCACCGTGCGCCAGGTCGGTCGCCGTTCGGGCGCGGGCATCGCCCGCGGGTCGGCCCCGCCTCCACGGATTGGCTTGCGGAAGGACCGCGGCCCGAGTGAGAGGTGTGATGACGCATCGTCGCTGAAACCACAACTGAGCACCGGATCAATGACCGAATCCGTGCCCGTGAAGTCCGGCTCGTGGACCCCGACGGTGCCCAACTAGGCATCAAGTCGCTCCCCGAGGCGCTGGCGATCGCCAAGGAGCTCGACCTCGATCTCGTGGAAGTGGCCCCCATGGCCAACCCGCCCGTCTGCCGCATCATGGACTTCGGCAAGTTCAAGTTCGACGAGGCCCAGCGGGCCAAGGAGAGCCGCCGCAAGACGGTCCACGTCGGGATCAAGGAGATGAAGTACCGGCCCAAGATCGGCCCGGGCGACTTCGACACCAAGACCCGGCAGGTGGCCAAGTTCCTGGGTGAGGGGCACAAGGTCAAGATCACGATCATGTTCCGAGGCCGCGAGGTGTACCACCCCGAGCACGGCAAGCGGATCCTCGATCGCATCGCGGAGCAGATGGAGGGCATCGCCAAGGTGGAGGCCGAGCCCAAGCTCGATAACCGCAACATGATCATGGTGCTCGCTCCCGACAAGCGGGCCCGCCAGGCGGCGCAGTCGAGGGCAACCAGCCAGCAGCGCTCCGGGAAGGCCACGCCCACCGCCAAGGTGGAGGGTGGGCCGGAGGGCTCCCCGGCCGAGGAGAACGGGAGCGCGCAGCCGGCCGGAGAGGCCAGTGAAGTCAGCGAAGTCGCCGCATCAGCCGAAGAGGGATGACGCAATGCCGAAGATGAAGACGGACAGGGGCGCCGCCAAGCGCATCAAGGTGACCGGCACCGGCCGGTTGCGCCGACGCAAGGCCTTCCGGTCGCACCTGCTCGAGAAGAAGACGAGCGTGCGCACGCGCCGGCTCGGACGCGAGTCCGACATCGCCAAGGCCGACGAGCGGGCGACCCGCCGGATGCTCGGCATCTGAGCGAGGCGTTCGCAGCGACGCGCCGGCGCACACCGACCCGACACACCACGAGAATTCGAAGAGAGGAGCACCCCCATGGCCAGAGTGAAGCGTGCCGTCCACGGCCGCAAGCACCACCGCGCTGTCCTGGAGCAGGCAAAGGGGTACTACGGCAACAAGAGTCGTTCCTACCGGGCCGCCAACGAACAGCTCATGCACTCGATGCAGTACGCGTTCCGCGACCGGCGGGCCCGCAAGGGTGACTTCCGCAAGTTGTGGATCCAGCGCATCAACGCCGGGGCCCGCCAGCACGGACTGAGCTACAGCAGGCTCATCAACGGCCTGCACCTCGCCGGCGTCGAGGTCGACCGCAAGGTGCTGGCCGATCTGGCCGTCAGTGACCCCGAGGCGTTCGGCGCGCTCGTGGAGACGGCGCAGCACGCGCTGTCGAACGCGCCCGTGGCGGAGGTCGCTTCCTGACCCAGCGGCTGGCCTTCACGCACCGGCGGGTCCGCCGGCTGCGCGGCCTGCTGCAGAAGCGTTCGGCGCGCTGGAGCGAGCGCGCCTTCGTCGCCGAGGGGGCCGAGCTCATCCGCTGCGCGCTCGAGGCGGGCGCGCCCCTCGAGTCGGTCTATGTGTCGCCCGACGGCGATCACGACGGCGCCACCCAGGATGTCTGCCGGCGGGCCACCGCGGCCGGGGCCCGGGTCTTCCCGCTGGGGGCCGGGGTCCTGGAGCGGGTCGCCGACACGGTGACGCCCCAGCCCGTCCTCGCCGTGCTCCCCATGCTCGAGGAGCCGCCGGCGGGAGCGGACGTGTGGTCGGCCCGGCCCGGCTCGCTCATCGTGGTCCTGGTCGACGTGCGCGACCCGGGCAACGCCGGCACCGTGCTGCGGGCCGCGGACGCATCGGGCTCGACGGCGGTGCTCTTCGCCGGCGAGTCCGTCGATCCGTACAACCCCAAGACGGTGCGGGCCTCGGCCGGCTCGCTCTTCCACGTCCCCCTCGCCGTGCGGGACGACCCGCTCGCCTTGGCCTCCGAGCTCTCCGCCGCCGGCTTCCGGACCCTCGCCACGGTCGTCCGGGACGGCGAGGACTACGCCGGTCTCGACTGGTCCGTGCCCACGGCGCTCTTCCTGGGCAACGAGTCCTCCGGGCTCGACCCCGCCCTGTGCGGGGAGCTCGCGGGGTCGCTCGCCATCCCCATGGCCGGGCGCGCCGAGTCGCTCAACGTCGGCGTCGCCAGCGCGGTGGTCTGCTTCGAGGCGTTCCGCCAGCGCCGGGGGGGCGTCCCCGGGGCACGTAGCATCCCAAGCGGCGGCAAGGCTCGACATGGTGA
>JBEKVF010000387.1:0-3138 GCA_049514295.1 Acidimicrobiales bacterium | reverse complement strand
GTTCGTCGGCGGTGCCATCGGGCGGCTCGCGCAGCGGGGTGTGGAGGCGTTCGACGTGAGTGCCGAGGCCGAGGAGGAGTGGACGCAGAAGGTCATCGACTCCTTCATCGACGGCAGCGCCGTGATGTCAGCCTGCACGCCGTCGCGCCTGAACAACGAGGGTCACCCGGAAGCGACGAACCCCCGCAACGGCAACTACGGCGGGGGGAGGGGCGACTGGTTCGGCTATTGCGAGCTGCTCGAGCAGTGGCTCGAGGCCGGCAGGTTCGAAGGCTTGGAGCTCGAGGCCCGGTCGCGGGCATCGTGAGCGCGCGTCAACAGGTCGCCGTCGTGACGGGCGGCGGGGGCGGGATCGGAGCGGCGATCGCTGAGGAGCTCGGCCGCGGCGGCTGGAACGTCGTCACCATGGATCCCCTCGTAACCCTCGACGGCTCCGAGCGGCTCGGGGAGCCGGAGGAGACCACAGCCGGTCGCATCGTGGCAGCGGGCGGCTCGGCCCGGGCCTCGTCGGTGTCGGTCACCGACGGCGCCGCGGTTCGCGACCTGTTCCGGGAGCTGGTCGACGAACACGGCGGGCTCGACGCCGTCGTCAACGTCGCCGGCATCACGCGGCACACTGGTTTCGCAGAGGGTACTGAGGAGGAATGGCTCGCGGTGCTCAACGTGCACCTCGGGGGCTACTTGAACGTGCTCGATGCCGCGCTGCCGCTCATGGCCGCCGCCGGGCACGGCAGCATCCTCGGGGTCACCTCCGGGTCAGGGTGGCGAGCCGCCGATGCCGGGGCGTACAGCTGCGCCAAGCGGGCCATCGCCGCCCTCACGTGGCAGCTGGGGCGGCAGGCGCCGCCGGGCGTGACCGTCAACGCGATGTCACCGATCGCGGGCACCCGAATGGTCGCCGCTGCCATCGAGCGCGCTCGTCGGGAGGGCAAGACCTCAGGCGGGGGTGGACTCTCGCTCGAATCGGTGCCGCGGCCCGAGGACCTCGGGCCGTTCGGCGCCTACCTCGTCGATGACAGGTTCCGGTGGTGCAGCGGCCGGGTGCTCTTCGCCGGCGGCTCGGAGGTGGCGGTCGTAGAGGAGCCCCGCCTGCTCGAGGTGGTGCGCAGCGACGACGTGGTCTGCCTCGCCCGGGTGCTCGGGGCCGTCATCCCCCGCGCGTTCGCCGCGGCCGAGGCCAGCCAGGTGAGCGGCGGCGGCGGCAACCCCCGGTTCGGGCCGATCTTCGAAGAGCCGGGCACCGCCGAGGCCGCATCGGCGCACGTGCGATCCTGTGTCGTCGTCACCGACCGTCCACGATTGGCAGCCTCGCTCACCGCCGCCCTGGAGTCCCGGTCCATCACGTGCCACCGCGCCGAGGTCGCTCACGGCTTCGGCGACGCTGCCAACGCGCTCAGCTCCGTCGTCGACGCCGTTGGGCCGATCGACGCCATTGTCGTCGCACCCGAGGGTCGTCAGCCGACGGCCTCGACGGACGGGTGGGAGCGGGTGCTCGCCGAGCACCGCGGGATCATCGACCACATTTACACCGACGCCGGATGGGCCCGGGCGGCCGCCGACTACGCATCCAGCGCCGACCGGCCGGTCCAGCTGGTGACCCTCACCGACGCCGCCACCAGAGGGGGTCAGAGTCGAGCCCAGGCCTCAGCGCAGCTCGCGCGAGTTGCCGAGATTTCTACGGAACGGCGCGTCACAGCCTTCGTTGCGAGCATCGAGACTTCGGAGGTGGAGGCTGCCCAACCGGTCGGTGAACTCGTTGCCCACCTGCTCGGTCACCCCGAGGCAACGGCTCTCGCGGGTGCGGAGCTGGTGATAGGCGCTGGCTGGATCGGCCTTCGCAGTCACCCCCGACCAATCGGCAGCCTTGTCTACGGTGGGCCCGCCGTACCCGATTGGCTCGACGCCACGCTCCAGGAGATCGTCACTGGCCATCCACCGCACATGGGGGTGTGATGACAACCAAGCCCACGCGGATCGTCGACGCTCATGTACACCTCTGGGACCCTGCCCACATGGACTGGTACCCCTACCTGTCGCGCCCTCAGGAGCACGGCGCCGGCGACGCATCGAGGATGTGCCGCCACTTCGATGTCGACACCTATCAAGCCGAGACAGCCAGCTGGAACGTCGAAAAGTTCATCAACGTTGCAGCAGCGACCGGTCGTCACTCGATCGAGGAGACCATCGAACTCGATCGCAACGCTGATGCTGGCGGCGGTCCCCACGCCATCATCGGCGGCCTCCCCCCGACCGACACGGTTGCTGAAGCCATTGAGCTCATCGAGCGGCAGATGACGGCTTCACGGTTCCGCGGGGTGCGCCCGATGGGGGCCAACGTGGGGCCGCTTCCCGACGCCGGAGTGCTCCATGCCCTGCAGGAGCGGGACCTGGTGTTCGAGCTCATGGCCCATCCCGATCAGCTTCAACTGGCGGCGGCACAGCTCGCCGACTTCGATGATCTGATCGTCGTCGTCGAGCACACCGGATGGCCCCGGTCGAATTCGGACGAGGAGCGCGCCCTCTGGCGCGTCGGTATCGACGCGCTGGCCGCCCTCGGCGGCAATATCATGTGCAAACTCTCGGGCCTGTCGATGCCGTTGGAGTGCATGCGCGTCGATGCCTTCGCCCCGTGGCTCGAATACGCCATCGAGGCGTTCACCGTCGACCGCTGCATGTTCGCCAGCAATTTTCCGGTTGATGCGACGTGCGGCACCTTCGACGAGCTCTACGAGATATTCAACAGTGTGACGTCCGGACTCGACAGCGAATCCCGCGCCAAACTCTTTGCAGAGAACGCAGAGCGCATCTACCGCTGCTAGGTGGGTCTCGTCACCTGTGTCGCGTCGGGAGGGTCGCCGCTTCCAGATGATCGATCTCTACGACCGCGTGGTGGCACCTGGAGTCGCAGGCAAGCCACCCGCAGAATGACCGAAGGTCTGTGGAATCCCACAAGAATCCCACGAATACGGATGAAGATGTCAGCCGAGTCTTTCCAGATAGGAGTGGGTACAGCTTCTATCGTCCCCAGTCAGAGGCTAAGTCGGTGGGACTGTGGCAAGCCGACCAAAACCTCTAAGACGGCCCGAATCTCATAACCCGAAGGTCGGAGGTTCAAATCCTCCCCCCGCCACCAAGAGA
>JBEKVF010000386.1:0-3150 GCA_049514295.1 Acidimicrobiales bacterium | reverse complement strand
TGCCGCCAGAGCCAGAGCTGTCGCTGCCGCCGCCAGAGCCAGAGCTGCCGCCGCGGGGCGGCGTTGCTGAACTGTCGCTCTGATCGGCCATGGGGACGCCAGCCTACGGCACGTCCGGTGGTCGAGAGCGCCCTGCCCGGGGCTCAGCCCCTCGTGGCGGCGCCCCGGCCCCGGTACGCGTCGATCGCCCGCCGGTACACGTCGACATAGCGCTCGGCCAGCGTCTCCATCGACCAGGCCCGTGCGTACTCGGTCGCCCCCTTGCGCGCGTCGGGCGAGGACCGGCCGCTCCCCTCGACCACATCGGCCAGCGCGGCCCCGAGGGCACGGGCCAGTGCGCTCGCATCTCCGGGTGGCACCAGCTCGGCGTGCCCGCCCGCCGCCGACCGGTAGCCACTGATGTCCGACGCCACCACCGCGCAACCGGCCGCCATGCCCTCGAGGAGGACCATGCCGAAGGACTCCCCGCGCAGCGACGGCGCGCACAGGACGTCGGCCCCGGCCAGACGCGATGCCACCTCCCCGTCGCTCAGCATGCCCAGCCACCGCACCCGGTCGGACTCGGGATGCCGGCGCCGCTGCATCTCGCTGCCCGGTCCGGCCCCGGCCACCCACAGGACGGCGGGCCGCTCGACGGTGGCGAACGCATCGAGGAGGACGTTGAGGCCCTTGCGCTCCTCGTGGCGTCCGAGGAACAGCACGGCAGGCCGGCCCTCCTCGTCGTGCACCGGTTCCGCCGACTCGAAGCGCTCCATGTCGACGCCGTTGAAGAGCACCTCGAACTCGCCGCCGCCCGAGCGCATACCCGTCTCACGTGCCGCCTCCGAGACGGCCACCCGGATCTGCAGCCGGCGACCCACCAGCTCGGCGAGGGGCTTGAGCACCGGCACCCACCGGCTCACCCCGGCCCGGTGGTACGTGCCGACCATGGGGAGCGGCGCCGTGAGCACGAGGCCGTAGGCGGCCATCGGCGCCAGCGGCTCGTGCACGTGCACGACGTCGAAACCGCCGGTGCGCACGAACCGCTCCACCCGCGCCGACGCCGTCGGCCACAGCGCCACCGGGGCCACCGACCCGTTGGAGCGCAACGCCGTTGGTCGGCCGATGACGAAATGCTCCCCCGCGGCCTCGGGGACGGGCTCGCCTTCATCGGCCGGCCCGAGCACGGTGACGTCGTGCCCCAGCGCGCGGAGGCACCGCGACAGGCCGATCACCTGGCCCTGCACGCCTCCCGGGCGCGTGAGGGAGTACGGCGAGAGCATGGCGATCCTCATCGCGGGTCGCTCGGCCAGTTGGCCTGGTAGAGGTGCCACTGCTCGGGGCGGCAGCGGATGTCGTGCTCGAAGATGGTGGCCAGCTCCTGGGTCACCCGCGCGACGTCCTCCCGCAGCGACCCGCGGCGGGTGGTGTCGACGGGTGCGTGCACGACGCCAGTGTGCCAATTCCCCGGCCCCGAGTAGACGACGACCGGCACGAGGGGCGCCCCGGTCCGCAACGCGAGCGTGGCGGCACCGCCGGGAAGGGTGGTGCGCTCGCCGAAGAACTCGACCGACACCCCGTTGCCCGCCAGGTCCCGGTCGCTGACGAGCCCGGCCACCTCCCCCGCCTTGAGTGCCCGCAGCAGCGCTCCGCTCGATCCCTCGCCGATGGCCACGGCGGTCAGCCCCATGGCCTCGCGCTGCGCCACGAACCACTCGAAGAGCTGTTCGGGCTCCAGTCGCTCCACCACCGCCGTCATCGGCATGCCCTCGAGCGCGAGCCAGTAGCCACCCCACTCCCAGCTGCCCACGTGCGGCAGCGCCATGACGATGCCGCGGCCGAGCGCGAACGCGGCCCGGAGGTGGTCGCCGCCCTCCTCGAGACGGAAGCGGGCGCGCACGCCGGCCTCGCTCTCGTAGGGGAGGCGTGCGCCGTCGGCCCAGTAGCGCGCGTAGGAGTCGAAGGTGCGCCTGCTCCACCGGCGCACGAGGGCGGGGTCAGGCTCGACGCCGTCGGTGCACTCGCTGGCCAGGATGCGCCGCATGTGGCGCTCGTTCATGGCGAGGGAGGGGCCGCCCCGCAGGGCCATCGTCCGGGCCACCCCGCGCGCGACCCCCTGCGCCAGCGGCTCGGGCATGTGGCCCATGGCTGCGCCGAGGCCCCGATAGGTCAGGTACTTGGCCGTGTCGCGCCAGCTTGCAGGGGCGTGACTGTCGGCGCCGGCGTCGGTCACGCAGTGCTCAGGTCGCGAGCGAGGTGGGGATCAGGCTGCCGGCGGGGTGCGGCGACCGGAGGTGCGGCGCGCGTTCGTCGTCCCGTCGTGACCCCTGTCGACGCGGCGGCGCGCCCGCAGCGTCCGCCCCGAGCGGCTGCTCAGCGCCTCCTGGCGGCGGGCCCGCCAGCGTCCGACCGGTGCCCCCGAGGTCCTGGCCATCTCCCGGCGCGGCACGCCGTCGCTCTGGCGCGCTTCACGCCAGGCCCGCCAGCGCGAGTCGACCCGGCCCTCCCGCCACGCCTCGATGCGGCGGGCGATCACCCGGTCGCGACCGGACGCCGCGTTCCAGACCTTCACGAAGCGGGTGATCGCGGTGAAGGAGACGAGGACGAGCATCACCCACAGCACCGGCACGAAGATCACGGTGCTGAGGAAGGCGACGCCCAGCAGGAACATCCGCTCGCCCCGCTCCATGAGGCCGCCCTTGGCCTGGAGCCCGAGCGACTCGGCCTTCGCCCGTTCGTAGGAGATCAGGGCGGTCACCGCCAGGATGGCCATGGGCAGAAGCGCGAGGTGGCCCTCCCCACGGTTGAGGAGATACCAGGCGCAGCCGAACATCAGGACGGCGTCCGCGACGCGGTCGGTGACCGAGTCGAAGAAGGCGCCTCGCACGGAGGCGGTGCCGGCGGCCTTGGCGACCGGGCCGTCGAGGAGGTCGTGCAGGCCCGTCACGATCAGGAAGATGATGGCGAGGTGGAGGTGGCCGGTGGCCACCAGCACCGCCGTCGCGGTCGCCGAGACCAGACCCGTGGCGGTGAGCACATCAGCGGTGATGCCATGGCGGTGCAGTGCCTCGCCGACCGGACCCGTGGTCCGATCGACGGAAGTTCGCCAGCGACCGTCGAACATGAAGCTCCTCGTCGTGCGCCCTCCCGGGAAGGGGGCGCTGTTCGCGA
>JBEKVF010000385.1:0-5824 GCA_049514295.1 Acidimicrobiales bacterium | reverse complement strand
CGAGCCGGGTTGGACTCGGTATCAGGCTTCCCCACACCGAGCAACGTCTCCACCGTCATCAACCCGTACGTCGCTTCGCTGCGGCTCTACGAGGCATACATGTCCGGTGCTTCCGTGCCGCAGCCGGCCCAGTCGGCGGCCAATGCCGCCGAGGCTGAGGTGCGTCGGGACGTGAGTTTCCTCAAGACCATCGACGGACTGCCTCCCATCCGCCTGGGTGCCTTCCTCCAGGAGTTCTCCTTCGACGCGACGCAGCTGCAGACGTCGCTGACCACGCTCGAGCAGGACCTCCACACGCCCGCCAAGGGCTGAGCCGACCCGCGGTCAGCAGGCGGACTTCCTTCTCCCCGCCGCCACCTCGCATACTGGGGCATCGCCACCGCCGATACACCCTCACCGTTGAGCGACGATGACGCCATGGCGCTCGCCCTAGCCGAGGCCCGCGCGGCTGCACAAGAGGGCGAAGTTCCGGTGGGCGCCGTCACGATCGTCGGCGGGCAGGTGGTGGCGTCACGCCACAACGAACGCGAGCGCACCGCGGACCCGACCGCCCACGCGGAGATGCTGGCGATGCGCGACACCGCCGCCGCCATCGGGAATTGGCGGCTCTCCGACGTCACCGTCGTGGTCACCCTCGAGCCCTGCCCGATGTGCGCCGGCGCTCTGGTCGCGGCCAGAGTCGGCCGGCTTGTTTTCGGGGCCAGCGACCCCCGGGCCGGAGCCTGCGGCACGCTCTACAACGTCTGTGCGGACCCCCGGCTGAACCACGAGCTCGAGGTCACCGACGGCGTGCGGGCGGACGAATGCGGCGCGCTCCTGACGTCGTTCTTCGCTGGAAGGCGGGCCGATGGGACAGCGGCGGCGGCGGCGCGGGTCCCCGGGGCCGGCGGCAGCGACTGATCGCAACCCCGGCCGGCCGCCGGCGGGTGCTCAGTGTTGGCCGACGGCGTGGCAATCGCGGCCGACGCGGCGGATCCGGCCCGCGGCAGCGGAGGGCTCGATGAACGCCCCGGTCCCCGACTGCGTGCGGCTGTGGCGCGGACCAGCTCCTGCGTCGAGTGCGGCGGAACGAATCACTGCACGGCGATCCCACCGCACAGGCGCCCAGAGGGCCGAAATGTGCGCGGATGCGTCGTCAAGGCTGGTGCCCTGGACCGCGGATCGCATGATCAGCGCCCTCGGTGGCGCCTCTCGCAATACCGGTGTGGGCACACCCCGGACGATGCGCCCGGCCGCTGGCCGATGCGGTGAGCGTCAACGCATGGCACCTTCCTGACCTCCCCCTTCGCGCCGAGGTGGGGCCTCCAGACGCCGCCCCGAGCCTCCGGACCAGGTCAGAGCGACTAACATGCCCGCCGGAGGAGTGCGAGAGCGGCCGAATCGGACGGTCTCGAAAACCGTTGTGCCTCATGGGTACCGTGGGTTCAAATCCCACCTCCTCCGCTCGGGGCCCGTGAAGGCCCGTCGCATGGGCGAAATGCGACAGAACAGCGGCAGGGCAGGCGCCTTGCCGGCAGCACCTGGTCGTTCCCCGGCGGCCGGAAAGGAGTGAACCGTGGCACGCGCACGTTCGACATTCGGAAAACTGCAGCGCGACCAGGCCAAGAAGGACAGGGCCAAGGCAAAGATGGACGACCGCCTCTCACGGCGAGAGGACAAGGCTGCCGCGAGCGGCCAGCCCTCGAGCACCCTCTCGGCCGACGAGGTCGACCAGACGCAGCTGCTCGAGCAGTTCGCCGCGCTCCACGAGGACCTGGCTGAAGGACGGATCTCCCTGGACGACTTCGAGGTCCGCCAGGAGGAGCTGCGCGCCAAGCTCGTCGTCTGAACCCGCCCGGCCGGGTCGGACTCTCCGGCGTCCTTAGTGACTGTTCGGAAAATTGGCGGGCGTCATTAGGTAAATATCCCCTGTGAGGGTCCGGTCATCGCGTAGCGTTGAGCATGGAATCGGACCCGGTTGCAGTGGCGCAGACCTGGCGAACGACGCACGGCGACATGAGCGATGAGGAGTGGGGACTCATCGCCGATCTGGTCGCTCCGTATTGGACGCCCGGATCGATGGGGCGACCGGTCAAGGTTGACCGCCGTCGTGTGGTCGATGCCATCTTCTACGTGGCGGCCACCGGTTGTCAGTGGCGAGCGCTGCCCGAGAGCTATCCGAACTGGAACACGGTGCACCGCTACCACCTCGAGTGGTCCAGAGACGGCACCTGGGAACGGATCGCTGAGCGACTGACAGCGGCGGTGCGCGCAAAAGAAGGCCGTGACGACGAACCATCGGCGGGCATCGTTGACGCTCGCTCGGTGCGCGCCGGCGCCACGGTGAGCAAGAAAACAAAGGGATATGACGCCGGAAAGAGGATCAACGGCCGCAAGACATTCGGGATCGTCGACACTCTCGGGCTCCTCATGGCAGTGGTCGTCGTGGCGGCGAGTACCTCGGACAACATCGGTGGCATCAGCGTGGCG
Organism: Acidimicrobiales bacterium; assembly: GCA_049514295.1. Classification (GTDB taxonomy): domain Bacteria; phylum Actinomycetota; class Acidimicrobiia; order Acidimicrobiales; family RAAP-2; genus Bog-473. The sequence continues at coordinate 3,355 of JBEKVF010000385.1, read as the reverse complement.
GACCGTGCCCGCGACCGCTCCGCTCGCTTCGCCAAGCTCTGGTGCGACTCTGGGTTCAAGCGCACCTTCATCGAACACTGCCGGAATCATCACGTCGGCGTCGAAGTCGTGAACCGCATCCACCCCGGACGCTTCGAGGCGCTCCCCAAGCGCTGGATCGTCGAACGCACCTGGGCCTGGCTCATGAACAGCCGACGCAACGTGATCCGATCGTGACCGAGGGCTTCATCTGGGCCGCCCACAGCCGCTATCTCCTGCGCCGACTCACCCTGTCGCCGCCCGGGTGATCGCGCTGGGGAAACAATCGCGACAGTCACTTAGGTCTTCGCGGCGGCGTCGCGCCCTTCGAGCCAGCGCTGGAAACCGGCCGCGTTCGAATGGACGCCGTTCATGATGTCGAGCTTCTCCTTGTGGGCGGCGTCGATGTCGCCCAGCAGCGGGTCGAAGCGGGTCGCCAGGGCATCGGCGATGTCGGCGCCCTCGCGATAGGCCTTCTCCGCCGTCTCGGCCCACAGGCGCAGCGTCTCCTCCGCCTCGGCCAGGAGCTCCTCCGGCTGCTCGAGCAGCCCGTAGTGGGCCAGCGCGATGCCCGTCGGACGACGCGCCGCGAACTTGCCCAGCGAGGTGATCGCCTGGTCAAGGTCGAAGTCCGGGGGCGGGGTCGCGGGGCGCAGCACCCCGCCGTCGGGCAGCTTCACGCCGACGGCGTCACCCGCGAACAGCACCCCGCTCAGAGAGTCGTGCAGCCCGACGTGGTGCTTGGCGTGGCCGGGTGAGTCCACTGCGACGAGGGTACGGCCCGGGCCGACCTCAATCTCCTCGCCGTCGTCGAGCACGTGGATGCGCTCGGGCGGCGTGGGGTCGAGGCGGCCGTAGAGGGAGTCGAGCAGCGGGCCGTAGACGCGCGCCGCAGAGTCGATGAGGCGCGTCGGGTCGGCCAGGTGCCGAGCCCCCTTCTCGTGCACGTAGACCGTGGCCGAGGGAAAGGCGCGTGCCACGTCGCCGACGCCGCCCGCGTGGTCGAGATGGATGTGGGTGACCGCCACCCCGGCCAACTCCGCGGGGCCGACCCCGATCTGTCCCAGCGCGGCGAGCAGCACCGGCACCGAGGTCTGACTCCCGGTTTCGATGAGCACCGGTGCCGGCCCCTCAATGAGGTAGCCGGCCGTCACCCGCTCCCAGCCGCCGAGCATGGTGTCAATCTCGAGGACGCCGGCGGCAATGGGCCGCGGCGGCGGGACGGCCGGAATGGCGTCGCCGCTCTCGGGGTCATGCACGTGCAGGCCCGCATCGGGATGGCGGTGCGAGTGCCCGCCATGCGCGTGCCTCCCGCTCACGCGGCGTTCACCTCTATGACGACCTTGACGTCGTCGGGCTGGCGCTGGAGCGCGTCCTGCCAGCGGTCGAGCGGGACGCGCCGAGTCACCAGGCGCTCGAGCCAGGTCCGGTCCGCCTTGACCAGTGCGTCGGCCGCCGCCTCGTAGTGGCGGCGATTGGCGTTGACGGACCCGACGACGGCGACGTTCTCGAGCACCATGGAACGGTTGAGGAGCCCCTCGTCGACGTCGATGATGTGCCCGCCAGAGGAGACACCGGTGAGGCACACGACACCTCCGGTGCCGACGTTGGTCATGGCGTCGAACACCAGCGCCGGGACACCGGTGCACTCGATCACCACGTCGGGATCCTGGCACGCGTCGGCCACCTTGCCGGTGTGATAGCTGGCGCCGAGATCGCGCACGAGGTCAGGCTTCACGCCCTCGGTCACCTGGTCGAGCACGTGCACCTCGAGGCCACGCTGGACCCCGATCAGCGCGGCCAGCAGCCCGATGGGGCCCGCCCCGGTGACGAGCACGGTCTTGGGCGCCCAGTGGGCGCGGCCGCCCACCCGGTCCACCTGCTCCCAGGCCTTGGCGACGACGCTGGTGGGCTCGAGCAGGACGCCGAGGAGACCGAGGCCCGGGTCGACCTTGACGGCATACTCGGGCGTGATCCGGTAGCGCTCCGAGCAGTAACCGTGATGCTCCTTGATCCCCCGCTCGGTGTACTGCCCGTTGCGGCAGAAGTCCCACTCGAGCACACCGCAACTCGGGCACGGCACGGGGTCGGGCCGGCGGACGATGCCGACGACCAGGTCTCCCTCGGCCAATCCCGTGCCCGCCGGTGCTTCGAGCACCCGCCCGAGGGACTCGTGGCCGAGCACCAGGCGCTCCTCACCGGGCGGCGCCCACCCGTACTCGCCCGAGAGGATCTCGATGTCGGTGCCACAGACACCGACGGCCAGCGTCTCGACGAGCACGGGGCCGTCGGACTCGGGCGGCTCGGGCATGTCCGAGAGCGCGGCAGTGCCGGCCTGCAGCGGGATGACCGTGAGTGCCTTCATGCCTCCCTCACCTTTCCTCTTCCCCGTTCACGGCGGGCGTTCCGCTCACCGCGGCGCGGCCACCCTGCGTCGCACGGCGACCCGGCCAAGCTTCTTCATCCGCTGCAACCTGGGCGCGGAGATCGTGTCCGCCACCAGGCGCGAGCCCTCATAGACGAGAGCGAGCGGATCGGAACCGCTCAGCCGGAAGGCAGAGTTGATGAGCGAGACGTGGGAGAAGGCCTGGGGGAAGTTTCCCACCAGCCGCCCCGCCAACGGGTCGTATTCCTCGGAGAGCAGGCCGAGGTCGTTGCGCAGGGCAAGCAGCCGTTCGAAGAGCTCCTGGGCGTCCTCCTCGCGCCCGATCATGTGCAGGCAGTCCACGAGCCAGAACGAGCAGGCGAGGAACGCCCCCTCCCGACCGGTCAGCCCGTCCACGGCACCGTCGTCGTCGGTGCGGTACCGCAGGACGAACCCGTGGTCGATGAGGTCGCGCTGCACGGCCTCGACGGTGCTCACCACCCGGGGGTCGCTCGGCGAGAGGAACCCCACGAGGGGGATCATGAGGACGCTGGCGTCGAGCTGGTCCGAGCCGTAGTACTGCGTGAAGGCACCGACGTCCTCGTTGTAGCCCTTCTCGCAGACCTCCGTGAAGATGTCGTTGCGCATCGTGCGCCACTTCTCGAGCGGGCCTTCGAGGTCGGGCCACTCCTCGAGCGTGCGGACGGCGCGGTCCACCGCGACCCACGCCATGACCTTGGAGTGCGTGAAGTGCCGGCGAGGGCCGCGCACCTCCCAGATGCCGTCGTCGGGCTCGCGCCACCCCTTCTCGAGGAACCCGATCAGCTGGGTCTGCAGGGCCCAGGCCGCATGGCTGTGCACGCCCTCCGTCTTGGCCGAGGCGTACAGGGCCGACATGACCTCGCCGTACACGTCGAGCTGGTACTGCTCCGACGCGGCATTCCCGATCCGCACCGGGGCCGAGTCCTCGTA
>JBEKVF010000384.1:0-3160 GCA_049514295.1 Acidimicrobiales bacterium | reverse complement strand
CGGAGCGAGGAGGGCGCGTTCTTCCAGGTGAGGGTGGGCACGCCGCGGATGTCGAGCTCCTCCATCTCGAAGAGCTGTCCGGGCGCGGTCAGCGCGGCGTTGGCCTCCTCCATCGACATCGACGGCGCGTCCTTGGCGGTGGCGCTCACGGGGTCTCCTCCCTGGTCGCTCCGTCTTCGTCGAAGATCGAGGCTCGGTAGTACGACAGCTCCGCCACGCTCTCACGGATGTCCTGGAGGGCCCGGTGGCCGCCCTTCTTCACCGGGGCCGCCTTGTAGACCTCGGGGCGCCAGCGCCGGCAGAGCTCCTTGAGGGTCGACACGTCGACTGAGCGGTAGTGGAGGTAGTCCTCGATCTCGGGCAGCTGGGTGGCCAGGAAGCGCCGGTCCGTCCCGATCGAATTCCCTGCCAGGGGGACCGTGCGGGGCTCGTGGATGTGTCGCTTCAGGAACGCCAGCGTCTGCGCCCCGGCGTCGGCCAGGCTGAGGGTCGACTTCTCCATCTCCGCCAGCAGGCCCGAGCGGGTGTGCATGGTGCGCACGTACTCGTCCATGCCGGCCACATCCTCCAGGGAGGCGTGCACGACCAGGTCGGGGCCCTCCTCCACGACGGTCAGGTCGTCGTCGGTGATCAGGCTGGCGATCTCGACGATGGTGTGGCGCGCCGGATCGAGCCCCGTCATTTCGAGATCCATCCACGCCAGCATGCGCGGGCATGCTACCGGTCGCCTCCGGGGTAGGCCGTCGGGTGTCCGTGCCTTGTAATGTCCGGCGATGCTGCGCGTCCCCCTGCACCAGCTCGACACCGGGTTGCCGGTGCCCGGCTATGCGCGTGAGGGGGACGCCGGGGCAGATCTGATCGCCCGGACCGACGCCGTGCTGGCCTGCCGTGGTGGGCGGGCCGTGGTCCCGACGGGCCTGGCCGTCGCCATCCCGGCGGGCTACGCCGGGCTGGTGCTCCCTCGCAGCGGGCTGGCCGTGCGCCACGGGGTCACCTGCCTCAACGCGCCGGGGCTGGTCGACTCGGGGTATCGGGGTGAGCTCCAGGTCGTGCTGGTGAACCACGATCCCGAGCATGACTACACCGTCAGCCGGGGCGACCGCATCGCCCAGCTGGTCCTGGTCAGGGTCGAGGAGGCGGCCTTCGAGCTGGTGCCCGAGGACGGCCTCGGCGGCTCGGAGCGGGGCCCCGGCGGCTTCGGGCACACGGGCACATGACGGCGCCTCTGGGAGAGGGTAAGAAGGTGGCGATGCAGTCGCTCGTCGGCATGGATGCCGCCTTCCTCTCCCTCGAGACACCCACGACGCCCATGCACGTGGGTGTCGCTCTCGTGCTCGACCCGCCCGAGGGCACGCGCTCCCTCTTCTCGCCGTCCACCCGCTACGCGCAGATCCGCCGGGTCATTCAGCAGCGGCTCCACCTGGTCCCCCCGTTCCGGCAGCGGGCCCTCAGGGTGCCCTTCGGCCTGCATCACCCGGTCTGGGCCGACGATCCCGACTTCGAGCTCGACGACCACCTCAGCCGGGCCAGCCTGCCCTCGCCCGGCGGGAGGGCTGAGCTGGACGCGTTCGTGGCGGGGGTCATGAGCCGCCAGCTCGACCCCGACCGCCCTCTCTGGGAGATGCACGTGGTCGAGGGGCTCGAGGGGGATCGCACGGCGCTGATCGCCAAGGTGCATCACGCCATCCTCGACGGGGTGAGCGGTGCCTCGGTGCTGGCGGCCTTCATGGACCTCAACCCGAGATCGCGGGTCGTGGCGCTGCCGCCGGAGTGGAATCCGGCGCCGCTGCCCTCCCACGCGCAGATGCTGCGGCACGCGGCATCCTCGCTCGTGAAGCAGCCGGGTGACACGCTGAGCACGTTGCAGGCCGGGGTGGAGGCGGTGGCCGATCTGGGGATGCACAACCGGGAGCTGGTGGGGCGGGGCGAGCAACCGCCGCCCGGCTTCTTCGCCGCACCGCGGACGTCGTTCAACGGAGCGGTGTCCAACCGGAGGCGCTTCGCGTCGCTCTCGGTGCCGCTCGACGATGTGAAGCTGGTCGGCCGGGTCTTCGAGGCCACCGTGAACGACGTCATCCTGGCGGCCGTCTCGGGCGGGTTGCGGCGGCTGCTCGAGGCACGCGACGAGGAGCACGAGCAGTCGATGGTCGCCATGGTCCCGGTGTCGACGCGGACCGAGGGGCAGGGGGAGGAGCTCGGGAACCAGGTCTCGGGCATGCTGGTCTCGCTGGCGAGCGACGTCGACGACCCGGTGCGCCGGCTCGATGCAATCTCGGAGTCATCACGCCTCGCCAAGGAGCAGGAACAGCTGCACCGGGGCCGCTTCCTGAGCGATCTGGCGCAGATCACCCTGCCCGCGCTGACGACCCGGTTGGCACGCGCCGTGGCCGGGACGCGGCTGTTCGACAAGATGCGGCCGCCGTTCAATGTGACGGTCTCGAGCGTGCGCGTCCCGGACGTCTCACTCTTCTGCGCGGGGAGCCGGGTGGTCGACATGTACCCGGTCGGGCCGATGGCCCCTGGCATCGGGATCAACGTGACGGCGTTCTCGTATCTCGGTCGGGTGTACTTCGGGTTGCTGGCCTGCCGGAAGCTGCTGCCGGAGCTCCACGAGGTCGCGGTGCACATCGACGACGCGCTCGGCGAGCTCGTGGTGCGAGCGCTGGACGCCCAGGGGGCCACGGCCTGAAGCCAGTGGTGCTGCCCGCCGAGAGGCGGGCAGCGCGGGCCGCTTGGCGATCCGGCCCGCACTGCCCTACCTCATCGGGGGTGGGGGTGTGGAGGTGAGGCTGCTACGAGCCGGAGGTCGACCCCGAGCTCGAGCCGGACGATGGCGGGGTCCCGGAACCGGCGGGGGGCGTGCCGGTGTGGGTGCCCGAGCCGCTGCCCATGTCGGGGCAGTTGTGCGTGGAGCCGGAGCCCGACCCCGTGCTGGAACTGGAACCCGAGGACGTGCTCGACGAGCCTGAGCTCGTGCTGCTCGACCCGGAGTTCCCGGTGCTCGTGCTCGTCGACGGGGTGGTCGTCGACGAGTTGGACGTCGAGCTCGTCCCGGAGTTGCCCGTCGTGGTGGAGGTCGTGGCCGCGTTGGCGACCAGCGCGCCGCCGGTGACGAGCCCGGTGGTCAGCGCGCCGATGGCCAGCACATTGCGAAGGCGGA
>JBEKVF010000383.1:0-3162 GCA_049514295.1 Acidimicrobiales bacterium | reverse complement strand
TAGAGGTAGAAGGCGACCTTGGTCCGCTGCATGGACTGCAGCACCCTCACGAAGTAGAGGTAGGCGCAGAATCCGGGCAACCCGAGGGCGAACATCGCCAGCGCGGCCCCGGTGGTGGCCGTCTCGGCCGGGGTGCTGTGCCCGACGCCGAGCAGCAGCGCGACCGCGGGTCGCGCCAGGAGCAGCATCCCGACGGCGGAGGGGATGATGAGCGCGAGGACGGCGCGCAGGCCGCCGGACAGGCGGTGCAGGAAGGCGGGCCGCTGCCCCGTCGACCAGCGCGCGGCGAGGTCCGGCGTCACCACCGACATGACGGTGACGGTGATCACGCCGTAGGGGAGCTGGAAGAAGGCGTAGGCGTAGGTGTACGACGAGACGGGGTCGGGACCCGCGACGCTGCCGGCCAGCACGGTGACGACGAAGAGCGCCACCTGGTTGGCCACGACGAAGCCGAAGGTCCAGCCGCCCAGGCGGGTGACCGCACGCAGCGCGTCGTCGTGGAGGTTCCAGTTCCAGCGCAGCCGGCCCAGGTCGGCGCGGCGCAGGCTCGGCACGAGGGCGACACCCTGGAGCACCACCCCGAGGGACGTCCCGAGCCCGAGCAGGACGAGCTGGGAGTGGTGCGCTTCGACGCTGGCCAGCGAGGCGCTGTGGCCGGCCCACAGCCCGAACCAGACCAGGATGCCGATGCAGACCAGGTTGTTGACGATCGGGGCCCAGGCCACGGCCACGAACTTGCGGCGGGTGTTGAGGAGCGCGGCGCCGAGGGCGAAGAGGCCGTAGGCGGCGATCTGGATCACGAACCAGCGCAGGAACTCGGTGGCCACCTCGCGCTCGAGGTAGACGCGATGGAGCTGGTGCGGGTGGGCGTGCGTGTCGAGCGCGGTGAGGGCGTCGATGATGTAGGGGGCCGCAACGAGCGCCGCCAGGGTGGTGGTGAGCAGGACGACGACCGAGACGGTGATGACGGCCGAGATCGACTCGAACGCCTCGCGCTCCTCCTTGTTGGCCAGCCGGTCGACGAAGACGGGGATGAAGGTGGCCGAGAGCACCCCGCCCAACACGATGTCGTAGAGCATGTTGGGCGTGGTGTTGGCCAGGTTGTAGGAGTCGGCGAGCGGCGTCTGGCCCAGCGCCCAGGCCAGGGCGACGAAGCGGAGCAGCCCGGTGGCGCGCGAGACGCCGGTCCCGACCCCGACGTAGGCGGCCGAGGTCCGCAGCGAGAGGGTCCGGGCCCGGCGGGGGACGGCCACGGTCAGCGCGCCCGCGGGCGCGCCCGGCGCGAGCGGCGCCACGTGCGCACCCACCAGGCCAGTAAGACGGCGCCGGCCAGGACGGTGAGGGCCACCCCGACGAAGGAGATCTCGGTCGACTGCACGGTGAGCACCGTCTGGGCGATGAGCAGCTGGCCGTCCGGCGTATGCAGCGTCACGTCGATGGGTAGCCGGTCGCCCGAGGTGCGCGCCTGCGCCGTCACCCGGACCGAGGTCGTCGGGCGGTCGAGCGTGAATTGGCGCGTGTTGCCGTCGGGGAAGGTGAACTTGTCGCTGGCCAGGGTCACCACGACGGTGACCGGGTAGGGGGCGGACGACAACACGGTGATGGGGATGGCCGCCCGCTGCGAGGTGAAGGTCACCGTGCGCTCGGTGGCGAGCGTGATCTCCCCGATCTCGGCCGCGAACGCTCGGCCGTAGGCGGTCAGGGCGGCGTCGCGCCCCGCGTCGCCCAGGCGGAGCGACTCGGTCGAGAGGAGCTGGTCGCCCAGGCCGGTGAGGGCGGGCGGACGCCCGTTGACCGCCTTTGCGTAGGACGACAGCTGCTGGCGCCCGACGGCGATCTTCTGCGCCGCGGCCCGCGTGATGCTGTGCCCGGCCGGCCCCGCCTGCAGCCGGCGGGTCGAGGGCTCCCGGTTGCCGCCGGCCGGGACCTGGCTCATGAGGCCGGTCAGGGTCAGCGGTGTCAGCGCCGGGTTCTGGGTGAGGCCCGACAGCAGCGTGTCCATGAACGCCCCGGAGGGCCGCCAGCCGGACGGCGGCGCGACCACGACGCCGCGGGGATCCGGCTCGAACGCGTTCTCGAAGTGGACGAAAGACAGGCCGGCGAGCAATTGCTCCGCGCCGAGCACGGGATCTCCCGGCGAGGCGGTGAACAGCGAGCTCAGGCTGCTGTCCGACGCCATGGCGGCCGGGTCGGTGCCGTTCCCCAGCTCGAGGCTGAAGGGCTGCGCGAAGGTCAGGTTGGAGGACCCAGCCGACGCCAGGTCGCCGTCGTTGAGCACGAGCTGGTCAGCCCCCGCCACCTGGAGCCCGCTGGCGAGGTTGGCGGCGTCGCCCTGGGCGAAGGACGAGGCGGTGTCGACCCACAGGCCACTCTCCGGGTGCAGCCCCGCCTGGCGGAGCAGCTCGGTGCCCCTGGTCAGCTGGGCCTGGATCTCCCCGGCGATGCCGGCCTCGCTCAGGGCGGCCACGTTGACGGGGACGTAGGGCTCCGACAGCACCTCGTCGCCGCTCAGGCCGGCCAGCTGGTCGAGGGCGTGTGCGCCGTCCTTGGTGTGCCCGGCCGCGAGTGCGGTGGCGGTGCGCGGGCTCACGGCGAGGGTGACGGGCACGTCGTGATGGGCCGTCAACGCGGTGGCCATGGCGGCGGCCCCGGTTCCGAGCACCGGCGCGATCAGGCCGACGCGCAGGGGGCCGTCCGTGCCGACGGGCCCCTGCGGCTCCTGGTAGGTGAGGAAGGTGGTGAAGCGCGCCACCGGGGTGGCGTCGCCCTGGCGCAGGAGGGACACCGAGACCGGGTACACGTCGCCGCACACGCCGGTGTCCGGCGTACAGCCGAGCACCAGTGTCTGGCTGCCCGACGCACAGGCGCCCGTGCCGGTCGCGGGTGGCGACGCCGATGCCTCCGGCAGCACCGTCACGCATGCGGTGGCGGCGCGCTCGGCCCCGGTGCCCGAGACGGGGACGTCGGGCACGCGGAGCAGCGCGGTCTTCTGGGGCACCGCGCCGACCGCCTGATCGAACTGCGACGCGTACCCGACACGGCTGTAGAAGGTCAGGCCGACGTGCAGGTCGCTGGCGGGCACGCCATCGTCGCCGACGGCGAGTGACAGGGTGAACCAGGGCGCGACGGGGGTGACCCAGGAGGTCTGCGAGGCCAGGTTGA
>JBEKVF010000382.1:0-5660 GCA_049514295.1 Acidimicrobiales bacterium | reverse complement strand
CTGCATCGGCATCACGGTGGACACGACGGCGGTGCCGGATCACGAACTGCTCGTCGAGTGCCTGGCCGAGGGCTTCGCAGAGGTCATCGCGACGACCCGTCACGAGGAGGCGGCGGTCCCGTGCTGAGCGCGGCCCTCGACGTGTTCCGCCTGCGCCAGTACTTCGACGTGGTGACCGCCACCCGGCAGTGGGTGGGCGGCATCCGTGAGGACGCCGGACTGCTGACGGACGTGCGCCGGGCCGCCTTCCGGTTGCCGGGCGAGCGGCCCCGGCCGGTGGAGCGCCGGCCCTTCCCGGCCCCGCAACCCTTCCGGGCCGACTGGCTCGAGGGCCGGCGCCTGGCGCTCATGGCCACCGGCGGCAGCGGTGCGCTCGCCTCGGTCGTGGGGGCGGCGCGGGCGCTCGAGGAGGCCGGGGTGCGGCCGGCGGTGATCACGCTGTGCTCGGGGTCTGCTCTCTTCGGGTTCCCGGTGGCCGCGGGCATCCCCGCCGCGGAGGTGGCCGAGTTCGTGCTCGGCTTCCAGCCCGAGGACTACGTCGACGTCGACTGGCGCCGCCTGTCCACACTGGTCCCGACGGCCGGGCGCGGCTTCGCCGGCGTGATCAGGGGTGAGCGGATCGAGGCGACGTACCGGCGCCTGCTGGGGGACATGACGCTGGGGGAGCTCGAGATCCCGGCCTACGCGCCGGTGTGGAGCGTGGAGGAGAACCGGCTCGAGTACATCGGGCCGAGGACGCACCCGGACCTGAGTGTGGCGCGCGCCGTCCGCATGGCCATCGCCCTCCCTCTGTTCGTGGAGCCCGTGCCGCTCGACGGCCAACACTGGTGCGACGGCGGCCTGGTCGACATCTTCCCGGTGCGCCCCGTGATCGAGATGGAGGAGCCGTGCCACGCCGCGCTGGCGATCAACGGCTTCTACCCGCCCGAGTTCGCCGGCGAGGACGCGACGGGCTGGCAGGACCGGCCGGCCAGCATCCTGGCCGTGGCGAGCCAGGTACGGACCTGCCAGCAGAGCGAGCTGGCCCGGGTCAACCTGCGCCGGCTGCGGGCCGCCACCGACGTCCTGATGATTGAGCCCGTTCCCTACGAGAAGGTGCGCGGCGTCGGCTTCTACCGCCAGTTCCTCAACCCCTCGGAGTGGCCGGACTTCATGCGCTGGGGCCGGGCCGAGACCCGCCGGGCCCTGCACGCGCACCGCCCCCGGCGTCCCGAGCGCGCCGCCGCATACGGTGCCGGCGGCACCCGCGGCGCTCACACGGTCCCGAAGACCCTCACCAGCTCGTAGGGGGCCGGCGTGTCCAGTTGGTCGTAGGTGCACGACGCGGGGTCCCGGTCGGGGCGCCAACGCACGAACGACGTGGCGTGGCGGAAGCGCTCCTCCTGGAGGTGGTCGTAGGACACCTCGCACACGGCCTCGGCGCGCACCGGTTCCCAGGTCATGTCCTTACCCGAATTCCAGCGGTTCGTGCCGCCTGGCATGCGGCCGCCCTCGGGCGCCCAGCCCGCCCATGGATGTCCTTCCAGGGCCCCTGACCGGTACGGCTCGAGCTCGGCCACAAGCTCCCGGCGGCGCGCCACGCTGAACCCGGAGGCGACGCCGACGTGGTGCAGGACGCCGGCGTCGTCGAAGAGGCCGAGGAGCAGCGACCCGACGCCCGCGCCGTCCTTGTGCGTGCGGAAGCCGGCGACCACGCAGTCGGCCGTCCGCTGGTGCTTGACCTTGACCATGGCCCGCTTGTCGGGCTGGTAGGGGAGGTCGGCCGCCTTGACGACCACGCCGTCGAGCCCGGCCCCCTCGAAGCGGGAGAACCAGTCGCTGGCCACGTCCGGATCGTCGGTGGCCGGGGTGAGGTGGATCGGCGGGCGCGCCTTCTTCAAGAGCTTCTCGAGCGCGGCACGCCGCTCGGCGTAGGGCGTGTCCATGTAGGAGCGGTCGTCGTGGGCCAGCAGGTCGAAGGCGACGAACGACGCCGGCGTCGACTCGGCCAGTTGGCGGATGCGCTTCTCGGCCGGGTGGATGCGCTGGGAGAGCGCGTCGAAGTCGAGGCCCTTGGGCCCGGCGATGACGATCTCGCCGTCGAGCACGCAGCGGCCGGGCAGCTCGCGGGCGAGCGCCTCGACCAGCTCGGGGAAGTAGCGGGTCAGCGGCTTCTCGTTGCGGCTGCCCAGCTCGACCTCGTTGCCGTCCCGGAAGACGATGCAGCGGAAGCCGTCCCACTTCGGCTCGTAGAAGAGGCCGGCGTCGCGGGGCAGCTCGCGGGAGAGCTTCGCCAGCATCGGCGCCACCGGGGGGCGGACGGGGAGCGTCACGAGCGATCAGCCACCGTGCGAGGCCGCCCAGGCCAGCAGGTCGTCGGTCGAGCCGCGGTTCACGATCCGGGCGGGTTCGAGCCCGGCGTCCACGGCCTTGGCGCAGCCGCGGCCGAGCCATTCGAGTTGACCGGGCGCGTGGGCGTCCGTGTCGATGGCGAAGGAGCACCCGAGCCCGGCCGCCTGGCGCAGCAGGTCCTGGGGCGGGTCCTGGCGCTCGGGGCGCGAGTTGATCTCCACGGCCGTGCCGGTGCGGGCGCAGGCGGAGAACACCGCCTCGGCGTCGAAGGTCGACTGGGGCCGGCCCCGTCCGGTGATCAGGCGGCCGGTGCAGTGGCCCAGGATGTCGGTGTGGGGGCTCTCGATGGCGGCGAGCATACGGGCGGTCATCTGGGCCTGGTCCATGCGCAGCTTGGAGTGGACGCTGGCCACCACCACGTCGAGCGCGGCCAGCAGATCGAGCTCCTGGTCGAGCGACCCGTCCTCGAGGATGTCCACCTCGATCCCGGTCAGGATGCGGAACGGTGCCAGCTGCTCGTTGAGCTCGGCCAGCACGTCGAGTTGGCTCCGTAGCCGTTCCGCGTTCAGCCCGTGGGCCACCGTGAGCCGCGCGCTGTGGTCGGTGAGGACCAGGTACTCGTGGCCGAGGTCTCGGGCCGCCTCCGCCATCTCGAGGATGGGGCTGCCGCCGTCGGACCAGTGACCCGAGCAGCTCCCGCGCCGGCGCGTCGAGCTCCAGGTCGTCGGGCCCGCCCTCGCCCTCCAGCTTGGCCAGGTACTCGGGGACGCCGCCCTGCAGCGCTTGTTGAACCACCTGGGCCGTGGACTTGCCGACGCCGGGGATGCTCTGGAGGCGGCCCGCCTTCGCCAGCGCGGCCAGCTCGTCGGCGGGCATGCCGTCCAGCGCCTTGGCAGCGTTGCGGAAGGCGCGCACCTTGTAGGTGTCGGCACCCCCGCGCTCGAGGAGGAACGCGACCCGCCGCAGCGCCTCGAGCGGGTCCACCGGCCTACGCCTTCTTGGCCCGGCTCGGGGCGACCCGGGGCGGCTCGTCGGGCATCTTCGGGTACTGCGGCGGCCACGGCGCGTCGTGCAGCCCGGCCGCCTTGTCGCGCTCGGCGAGCGCCAGCAGCGGCTCGAGCGACTGGGGCTTCGCCGCGATGTCGGCCCACGGGTCGCCGCGCCGGCGCACGAGGTCGGGCACGGTGCGGATGGTCAGCTCGTCGGGTGCCACCGTCTCGACCTCTTCCCACGTGAGCGGCGTCGACACCTGGCCACCGGTGCGGGGCCGGGCGAACCACGCGCCGAACACCGTCTTGTGCGGAGCGTTCTGGTTGAAGTCGACGAAGACGCGGCTGCCGCGCTCTTCCTTCCACCAGTTGGCCGTGATCTGCTCGGGGTGGCGCCGCTCGAGATCGCGCGCCAGCGCGACCGCGGCGCTGCGCACCTCCACCGAGTCCCAGCGCGGCTCCAGCCGGAGGTAGACGTGCAGCCCGTTGTTGCCCGTCGTCTTGGGGTAGCCCTGCAGGCCGAGCTCGCTGAGCACGTCGCGGCAGAGCAGCGCGGCCGCCCGCACCTCCTCGAAGCCGATGCCCGTCGTCGGGTCGAGGTCGATGCGCAGCTCGTCGGCGTGGGCGGGGTCGGCGGCGAGATACGGCCACAGGTGCAGCCCCAGGCATCCGATGTTGACGGCCCACACGACGTGGGCGATGTCGGCGACGACCAGCGCGTTGGACGTGGTGCCGTTCGGCGTCGAGACGGTGGTGGACTCCAGCCAGTCGGGGGCACCGGCCGGGATCCGCTTCTGGTAGAAGGACTTGCCGGCCGCGCCGTCCGGGAAGCGCTGCAGCATGGCGGGCCGGCCCCCGGCCGTGTTGAGAAGGTGCCGGCCCACCTCGAGGTAGTACGAGACGAGGTCGAACTTGGTGGCCTCGAGCTGGGGGAAGTACACCTTGTCGGGGCGTGAGATGCGCACCTCGCGGCCGCCGATCTCCACCGTGCGCTCGTCGTCCCCGGACACCACCGTCGACTCTAGTGACGCCTGGTCGCAGGATCCCCTTGTCACGCGGCCGGTGGGGGACCCAAGATGGGGGAGATGCCGCACGCGGGGTGTACCCCCGCACCCCGTGCGTGTCGGTGTCGCCGAGGGGGCTGGTGTGGAAGGCGATTGCCCGCAGTTGGAGATCGTGGTCCTCGAGGGTGAGGGCTGCGCCCGGATCTCGCTGCGCGGCGAGCTCGATGTCGCCACCGCCGCCGGCCTGAGCGAACAGCTGGCCGCCGTCAACCGCACCGGGGTGTCCGAGCTCACCGTGGACCTGTCGCGGCTGACCTACCTGGACGCCGCCGGCGTGTCGCCGCTGGTGGCCGAGCAGCAGCGCGCGACCGCGTCGGGCATCAAGCTGCGCATCGAGTCGCCCACCGCGTTCGTGCGTGACCTCCTCACGGTCACCGGGCTGATCGACTACCTGACGGTGTCACCCGAGGGCGGCCCCGGCACTTGAAGCCTCAGCCCCGCCGGCGCCGGTGGGAGTCCGCCGGCACGGCGGCCCGGCCCTCGGCGAGGGCGCGGTCGTCGGCCGCCACCCGGGCCAGGGTGGCGGCGCGCAGGCTGTCGCTCAGCGCGGTCCGCGCCGAGGACCACACCCAGTGCATGGCACAGACGTCGTCCCAGTGGCAGGGCCCACCGCGCAGCGCGCACTCCGACGTCCCGATCGGGCCCTCGAGCGTCTCGACGATCTCGAGGATGGTGATGTCCTCGGGGGAGCGGGCCAGCAGGTAGCCGCCCGACGGCCCCGACCGCGAGCTGACGAGGCGGGCCCGCTGGAGCTCCTGGAGGACCTGTTGGAGGAAGCCGGTCGGGATGCCCATGGCCGAGCCGATGTCCGCCGCCTTGGCGTGCGACCCCTGGTGGTTGGCCAGGTAGATCAGGGCGCGGATCCCGTAGTCCGTCCGGTTCGTCGGCGTCAGCTTCATCTGTCCTCATTCTCCCCCCGGAAGGGACGGAGACTTGACCCGCAGCCCTATTCTCTATATCCTAACTGTAGAAAGACCAGGAACAGGCGCGGCCGTCGGCCTCGGCGCAACGGAGAAGGGAGGTCGCCATGTTCGGGAACTGCATGCGACGCCCATTGGGTCAGGACTTCGCCAGTGGCTGGCCGGAGGGGTCGGACGAGCACGGCGAGGGTCCCCTCGTGCTCTTCGAGTCGCCGGACGGCGCGGAGGCGCACGGGGTCTGGAAGCTGTTGGGCCGCCACGGCTACCGGATGTCGTGGTGTCCGGGCCCCAAGGGTGGCTTCTCCCAGGAGTGCCCCCTGTGTGCCACGGGGCAATGCCCCCTCGTCGACGAGGCC
>JBEKVF010000381.1:0-3171 GCA_049514295.1 Acidimicrobiales bacterium | reverse complement strand
CCTTTTGGTCGTCTCACTCACGACCGTCTTGTTCAGTTCGGTAAGTGGCAACTTCCCGTCCTTCCTCTCGACCAACACGGTCAGGATCGCGTCCGTCAACGTCGAGTGGGAGCAGATCATCACCGCGATAATTGCGCTCGCGACGACCTGCGGCCTGTATGCCTTCCTCAGATTCACTCGTCGCGGCATCGAGCTGCGTGCGGTCGTGGACGATCCTGAGCTCCTGTCAGTGCAAGGAAGCAACGCGACCCGGGTTCGTCGGCTGGCGTGGATGATCGGCTCCTCGTTCGCCGCGCTGTGTGGCCTGCTGATCGCTCCGAATCTGAACCTGACCGCGTTGGTGCTGACGCTCCTGGTCGTCCAGGCCTTCGGCGCCGCGGCAATCGGATACTTCTCGAATCTCCCGTTGACTTACGTGGGTGGGCTGCTCCTCGGTGTGGCGGGTGCACTCGCGACGAAGTACGTGGTCAACGTCCCATGGCTGATCGGCTTGCCGGCGAGTCTGCCCTTCATCGTGCTCTTCGTCGTCCTGCTCGTGACGCCGAAGAGCAAGCTGTTGGCGCGGAGCCACGTCACGCCGCGCACCATTCCACGCAGTTGGCATGCCCCGGCGCGCATCCGCCTGACGTCGGGCGCGGCGTTCGTGGTCTTCCTCTGCTTCATACCTGCGTTGGTGGGAACGAACCTGGCCGATTACACGAGCACCCTGATTCTCGTCATCCTGATCCTGTCACTGGGGCTGCTGGTCCGGACCTCCCGGCAGGTCTCGCTCTGCCAGTACGCGTTCGCAGCCATCGGCGCTTCCTCCATGGCGCACTTCACGAGCGCCGGTATCCCCTGGCTGGTGTCGCTGCTCCTGGCCGCCCTGGTGGTGATCCCGGTCGGGGCGCTCCTGGCCATTCCGGCCATACGGCTCTCGGGTGTCTTCTTGGCGCTGGCCACACTGGGATTCGGGATATTCCTCGAGCAGATGGTGTACACCCAGAGCTGGATGTTCGGCCCGAACTCGAACGGATTGCCGACGACCCGTCCAAGCTTGAACCTCGGCCCGATCCATCTCGGAAGCGACGAGAGCATGTACTACGTCGTCCTCATTTTCGTGGTGATCGTCGCGGTCGGCATCGCCGTCCTTTCCGAGACGCGGCTGGGGAAACTGCTGCGGGCCATGGGCGACTCCCCACTGGCGCTCGACACCTACGGGCTGAATGTCAATGTCATCCGGGTCGTCGTGTTCTGCATTTCCGCCTTCATCGCGGCGATCGCCGGTGCACTGACCGCGAGCGTCAACACATTCGCCCTTGGTGACAACTTCCCGTCGTTCAGTTCGATCACTCTGGTGGTGGTGGTCATCGTGGTCGTCATCGGTGAACCGTGGTATGCCTTCATTGGCGCCGCCGGGCTGACCCTCGTTCCGGTGTATGTCTCCGGTAGCAATGTCACCGAACTCGTTCTCTCCGCCTTTGCGATTCTTGGTGTCCTCATCCCGGTCTACCGGCACAAGATCCCGGGTGCACCCCGGGCGCTGACCGACTTCATCGACAAATTGGGTGCACGTCCGTCGCGTCGACCTCCCGCGGGTCCTGAGCACCCTGCCGTCCCCCGTGGCCGGGTTCGGCGCTCGGCCCTCACGCCGAGCCTCTCGGTCGAGAATCTCACCGTCCGCTATGGCGGCGCTGTCGCCGTAGACAACGTCAGTCTCGTCGTGCGTGCCGGCACGATCACGGGACTCATCGGCCCGAACGGAGCGGGAAAGACCAGTACGTTCAACGCGGTTTCGGGAATCGTGCGGCCGACCCAGGGGCGGATCGTCCTCCATGACGTCGACATCACGCGGGCCAGTCGATCCGAACGGGCGCGGCTCGGGCTGGGCCGCACATTTCAACGGGTGCAGCTGTTCGAGTCGCTCGATGTGCGCACGAACGTGGCCCTGGCGCGGGAGTGCGCGCTCGCGGGAGGCAACCCGCTGCGTCAGGTCGTCGGACTCCGCAGCGATGCGCGGGAGATCGATGAGGCCACCGCGGCAGCGGTCGAATTGACGGGTATCGAGGCCTACCTGGATGTGCGCGTCGAGCATCTCAGCACCGGCCAACGACGGCTCGTGGAACTGGCCCGCGTCCTCGCCGGTCCCTTCGACACGATTCTCCTTGACGAGCCTTCGTCCGGTCTCGATGCGACGGAGACCGAGACTTTCGGGGAGATCCTGAAGAGGGTCGTCGACGAGATGGGGGTCGGGCTGCTGCTCGTCGAGCACGACATGGCCCTGGTCCAGCAGACCTGCGAGCAGGTCTACGTTCTCGACTTTGGCGAGATGATCTTCGAGGGGACGGCGGAGGAGATGCTCGCGTCTGAGGTCGTCCGCACGGCCTACCTGGGAAGAAAGCTGCAGGGAGACGAGCCGGAGCTCACCGGAGCTGATCCGGCGACCGTGGGGCCCTCGGTTTAGCCCCAGCTTACGCCCGCGATGGTGGCGGGATGAACGGTTAGCTGACCACGATCCGAGCGGATGCGAGGTTGGGGAGCCGCCGGAACTCGGCGTCGACCTTTCCCTCACGATTGGAGTGGACCAGAGCGGTCGCGAAGTATGTTCCCGGAGTGTCGTAGGTGTGCGTCGTCGAGAGCTGCACCGAGGTGTCGGAACCGTCGACGTCATGATGGAGGGGGAAAGAGCCCCACCCGTCGAAGTCCCATGCGACAGAGACGATTGTCCCGCTGTTCGGCGGCACCTCGGCGGCAACCTCGAGCTGCACCGTCTCTCCTGCCTTGACCTCGGCCCGGAGTCCGCCATTCGCGGTCACACTGACCACAGGCTGGATGCCGCCGCGCTCGGACGCTGTGGCCGGCAATCGTACCTGCCCGTCGACGAACTCGAACGTCGTGTTGGGCGGCGCCACGCCATCTTCGACCCATTGGATCAGGTCGGCCAGACCTTGCTCGATGATCGGGAAGTAGTCGACCAGCCATGTAGACGTCGCACGCTTCGCTGAGTTCGGGAGGAAGGTCGGCGGGATGTGCTCGGCATTCTGCGTCCATTGGAGCCGGAACTTCTCGGCTACCGCTTCCGGGCCCTGAGCGTTCAGGACCGCACCTCTGTAGATGATCCCCTGCGAGGGCCATAGGGACGAATCGTGGGTGTGGTGAATCCAGAGGAGCTTGCCCTCGAACTGACCGGTG
>JBEKVF010000380.1:0-3171 GCA_049514295.1 Acidimicrobiales bacterium | reverse complement strand
CCCGTTCACGGAGTTCCCCGAGAAGCGGTGGCGGCTCATGTTCGAGGTACAGGTGCGCGCGCCCTACGAGTTGGCCCAACTGGTCGTGCCCGGGATGATCGAGCGCGGCGAGGGCTGGATCCTGAACATCTCCTCGAAGGCGGCCCTGCACCCCGAGGGGCCGCCGTTCCCTGCCGTGCACGTCGCGCCGTGGACGGCCTACGGAATGGTCAAGGCCGCCCTCGACCGCTTCTCCACCGCGCTGGCGGCCGAGCTCTCTCCCTACGGGGTGGCGGTCAACGCCCTCGCGCCGACCGACAACGTGGCCACCCCGGGCGCAACGACTCACGATCTGGTGGAGGGGTTCCCTCTGGAGAGCCCCGACCTGATGGCGGAGGCCGCTCTGCTCCTCTGCACCGGGGATCCGGCGGTCCTCACCGGCCGCGTCGCCTACAGCCAGGAGTTGCTGGCCGAGCTGGCACCGGCCGCGCTCGAGCACCGATGACCGATCACCAACGGGAGGTTCCATGACCGAGGTCCGAGACGCACTGATCATCGACGGAGTCCGCACCCCGAGGGGCAAGGGCCGGGCCACCGGCGCCCTGCACCATCTGCATCCGCAAGATCTCCTCGGCCAGTGCCTCAATGCGCTGGTGGAGCGCAACGGCTTCGACCCCTCCGAGGTCGATGACGTCATCATGGGCAATGGCAACTCGGTCGGCGACCACAATGCCGACATCGCCCGCCTTGCGGTGCTCGACTGCGGCTGGCCGGTGGACGCGCCCGGCCTCACCATCAACCGGTTCTGCGGGTCGGGGCAGCAGGCGGTCAGCCTCGCCGCCATGGGGATCCGCGCCGGCTTCCAGGATCTCGTGGTCGCCGGCGGGGTGGAGTCGATGTCGCGGTGGCCGGCCAACCAGACACCGCTGTTGATCGACGGGGACAACCCTCACCTGCGTGAGCGCTACCCGATGGTGCCGCAGGGGATCTCGGCCGACGCCATCGCCGCCCTCGAGGGCTTCTCGAGGGTCGACTGCGATGAGCTCGCGGTGACCAGCCAGGAACGGGCCGCCAAGGCAATCGCAGAGGGCCGGTTCGACCGGAGCGTGATCTCCGTGCGCAACCCCGACGGCACGGTGGCGCTGGACCACGAGGAGCACCCCCGGCCAGGCACGAGCCTGGAGGCGCTGGCCGGGCTCGTCCCCTCGTTCCAGACGATGGGGACGGAGGTGCTCCCGGACATGGACCGGTCCTTCGACGCCATGATCGCCGAGGTCTACCCGAGCATCGGGGCGCACCTCGAGCACGTGCACCACCCCGGCAATTCGTCGGGAGTGGTCGACGGCGCATCGGCCATGGTCCTCGCCTCGAACGACTACGCCCGCGCCCACGGGCTCACCCCCCGGGCGCGGATCGTCATGGGGGCGACCGCTGGTGCGGAGCCGGTCATCATGCTGACGGCGCCGGCCCCTGCCGCCCGCCGTTGCCTCGAGCTCGCCGGCAGGACCATCGGCGACATCGACCTGTGGGAGATCAACGAGGCGTTCGCGTCGGTCGTCCTCAAGGCAACCCGTGATCTGGAGCTCGATCCCGCGAGGGTCAACGTCAACGGCGGCGCCATGGCGCTCGGTCACCCGATCGGCGCCACCGGGGCCATGTTGATAGAGACGGCACTCGACGAGTTGGAGCGCACCGACAAGACGACGGCGCTCATCGCGATGTGCACCGGCGGCGGGATGGGCACCGCCACCATCATCGAGCGCGTCTGAGCCGCTTGTGGACTTCACGTACTCACCCGACGATGAGGCCCTGCGCACCGAGGTCAAGGCCTGGCTGACGGACCACCTCGTCGGGGACGTGGCGCGGCTCGGCCAGTCCACCCGGTTCACCCCCGTGGACTGGAAGGTGCGCGTCGCCTGGGAGCAGGAGCTCGGTCGGGGCGGTTGGGTCGGGCTCTCTTGGCCAAAGTTGTTCGGAGGGCGCGAGGCCACCGTCATGGAGGAGCTGGTCTTCGCGCAGGAGTACGCCCTGGCCGACGGCCCGGTTCGTGCGGGCTTTTTCGGCGAAGGTCTGCTCGGCCCCACTGTCATGGCGTTCGGCACCGAGGCGCAGCAGGCCCGCTTCCTGCCGCCCATCCTGCGCGGCGAGGGGTACTGGTGTCAGGGCTTCAGCGAGCCTGGGGCCGGCTCCGACCTGGCATCGGTGACATCCCGGGCCGTGATGGACGGGGATGCATGGCGCATCGACGGGCAGAAGGTCTGGACGAGCCAGGCACAGTTCGCCGACTGGATCTTCCTTCTGTGCCGCACCGAGAAGGACTCGCAACGGCACCATGGCCTCAGCATGCTGCTGGTCCCGATGGACCAGCCCGGAGTAGACGTCCGGCCTTTGGTGGAGATGACGGGGAGCGACCACTTCTGCGAGGTGTTCTTCGACGGGGCGAGGACGGACGCCGACCTCGTCGTCGGCGGTCCAGGGAACGGGTGGAACGTGGCCATGGGGACGCTCGGGTTCGAGCGAGGCACCGCGTTCTTGGCCCAACAGCTGCGCTTCGCCAAGGAGTTCGATCTCGTGGTCGCGCTGGCCCGAGAGAGGGGGGCGGAGGGGGATCCCATTGTCCGCCAGCGGCTCGCCCGCAGCTACGCCGGCCTCGAGATCATGCGCTACAGCGGCTACCGCACCATCACCCGCATCTTGCAGCAGGGCAGGCCGGGCCCGGAGTCCTCAGCGGGCAAGCTGCAGTGGTCGACCTGGCATCAAGAGCTGGGCGAGTTGGCGGCAGACCTCCTGGGACCCGAGGTCACCACGATCCTCGGCCCAGACCACCCCTTCTCCGAGCTTCAGCATTCGTTTCTGTTCAGCAGAGCGGACACGATCTACGCCGGCTCCTCTGAGGTGCAGCGCAACATCATCGGTGAGCGGGTGCTCGGTCTGCCCAGAATCTGACGAGGTCCCGGGAATTGATGAGGCCGCTCATGACGTGCCGGCGCGGTTCCCCACCAAGCTCCCGATGCCGTCGATGAGAAGGTCGAGACCGGTGCGGAACGTGTCATCGTTGAGCGCCGTCATGGGCTCGAGGTCGCCCAACAGCGTGAGCACCGGGAAGGTCGCAACATCGAGGCTGCCGACCGTGTGAGCGATGCCAGCCCGCACGGCCTCATCCTGTTCGCCGGGCTCCTGCCGGAGCCCCCG